>JAGLQQ010000082.1 GCA_023136735.1 Candidatus Omnitrophota bacterium
TATAACTTCCTCAAAACGCTCCTCTTCAAACAAGGCATCAGCAAGAACAATAAATGCTCCGATAAGCCTTTTTCGTATAAACACATTTTCAGGATATTCAGAAAACAGCCTCCTGTAAAAATCCACTGTTTTCTTTGGCTGTTTTTGTTGGATAAATATATCGTCAAATTCGCTGTGAATCTTTTCATTGTGGGGATCTGTTTCCAGAATCTTCAACAAAGCAGCAACAGCAAGGTCATATTTACGCTGAAACTTATAACAACGGCTTAATTCAAGTAGCGCAACGGTATGATTCCCCTCTATTTGAAGGGCTCGTTTATAAGCATTGAGAGCATCATCGAACATACCCTTTGAGCGATACAAGTCCCCCTGAGTCACAAGTTCATAAATATTTTTTAAAGATCGTGTCTCGGTTTCTTTTTCATCAACAACACCTCTGATGTTTTTTGAACTCTTGAGTTTATACTGAAGATTGTATTTGAAAATCTCCACAAGTTCGCCAACCCTTGATTTTAAAAATAATAATTTTATTTTCGCCCCAAGCCTCAACCGATTTAATTCTAAACCTGTGAAATTCCATCGATCGCTTCTGCCCATCATTACAACTACCGCATCGGGGCTTAAAGCTGAATAAGCATTTTTAAATTTACGAAGAATCATTGTAGAATTAAAATTGGGAAAACCAAGATTATAAACCTTAAACCTACGCTTATTTTTCCCGGCATTCAATATTCTCTCAAGCTGAGCAGGATAATTTTCAACCTTGCTTACTGCCATGTCCTTTGTCCATGAGTCCCCCAAACAAATTATTCGATAGACATTTTCATCTGACATGCGAAAGTTTTCAATTAAATCCGTCGTATAACCCTTAGAAAAAAAACCTGCAAAGCGCAGAGAAAGCTCTAAAAAAATTAAGACTGACAATATTCCCAGAATAATCAGGGATAATTTTTCTACAGTTTTTGCTTTTCTCATAAGAGTTCCAGTCTATCGATTCAAGTTTCCGGAAATAAAATTATTTTCTTTTATGCTTTTATATAGAGCTTTTGCAATAATTTCGTGTCCAATCCCGCTGGGATGGATGGGATCCTGCGGCCCGTTAAACAGCAAGGCCATATCATTTCCCGCTTTAAAAAGTTTAGCTATATCAATTATTACTATTCCCTGCTCTCTTGCCGCCTTAGACATTATTCTTTGATAAAATTCTCCGTCACGCTGACATTCTATTACTTGATAATCACGAGCTCTTTGAAAATCGGCAATTGCCTTTGAATACTCTCCCCTTGCCTGAAAAGAACATGCTCTATTATAAAAAGAATCGCTTAGTAAAACCCCGTTTTTCATCAACGCCTCTTCTCCCTCTGTTAATTTTGGACGCATCAAGTGAACAGGCATTTTCAGAAAAATCAATTTTATATTTTTAGCCTTACAAATCCCCGCTATTTCACTTAAATTATCATGATATTGTTGCGGGCTTACACGGGTTTTAGTATTTTCATACTGTCTGCGCAGAACATATGTCAAAAATTTTTCGTTCTTGCTGGCAACCTTTGATAAGAATCTTTTCCCCATCAAATAGCTCCTGCTTTTTATAGCAATATTTTTAAAAATTATCTTCCATGCGGCAGATGGCGTTAATTCACTGTCATATTTTTTTTCATTACGCACAAAACGACAGCGGTCAATATCATTTAGGATATAAGAAACCGTTATTATATCAGGAGAATAATTTAAAATATGTTTTTTAAGGAAAATTTTTCCCTGAAAAGTCGTAAAACCTATCTGCCCGGCATTAAGCACTTCGGTTAAAGCAGATTTTTTGTTTTTCGCAAATATTTTTTCAAGCAAAAAAGGGTAAGTTTGGTCTTCTGCTACCCCCCACCCAAAAGTTGAAGAAGCCCCCATGCATATTATACGATTTACTTCATGTTTCTTTTCTATGGGGAAATCCTTCCCGCGCAATCCTATATTATTAGTCCTGACATCCTCCCCATAAAATTTCATTTTCAAGCATGATCTCTGACTCCAAAACATTAGCGGATCCTCCCGACAGATGACAGAAAGTGATTCCGCAATATTTAATTTAGAATCCGGAAGAAAAAAAGCAGCAACGCCTTCAAATAAAAAAATCAATATTATACCGAAGAAGAAAAGAAATAACTTTTTAGCTACACTGGCCATGATCTTTTTATCTTTTAATTTCATTTGAATATTTTCCGTCTAAATCAATTATTACCGCAGCAATATTCGCAGCGACTAATTTATATCCTTCTTTAGTGCAATGGCGATCCGCCGTAAAATATTTCTGCGGATTTTTTTTCACAACGCCTGATTTAAAAACTGCTGTATGGTCCACAAGAACAAGGTTATATTCTCCTGCAACCTTGATCAGCACTTCATACATTATTTCCGGATAACCAGAAATAATCAAAGAAATCCCTTTCATTTTACACAATTCGGCCATTTCCCTTAGATTTGAAGCAGTGATTTCATCAACAACGTTCCGCCCGGATCTATTTTTCTGCTCACTCTTCACTCTGTCAGTTATACTGGCAAACAACAAAGTGTCATCGTATTCTAACGCTTTATTATAATATATTCTATTGTAGATACCGGCATTTTCAGGGTCCAAAGCTACCGCTCTTTGATAGCAAAATAGAACTCCCGCATAATCATTCTTAAAATAAAGCTCATCTCCCCAATGCATATAGTTGTTAACCAAGCTTCTTTTAATCCTTTCATTCTCAGGATAGCGCAACATCATCCTTGAATAAAAACTAACCGCGCGCGAAAAAGATCCTTTCTTAATAAATATATCTTCTATCTCAGCATATATACTTGGACGCTGTAGTTCAATAGCTAAACTTAATTCTAACATTCTCAACGCCCTATTATAATCTTGCGCCATTTTATAATTTCTTCCCATCTCCAACAAAGCCGCAGCATTACGCGGATTATTTGCCAAAATTTTCTCGTAAACCAGCGACGCTTCATTAAATAATTTCTGAGACCGCATTGCATTTGCCTTGGCAATTAAGCCTTCTATCGTTCTCGGGTTATCTTTAGCTTTCGCATTGTTCTCTTTAGGTGTTAAATATTTATTCTGGCAAATTGCATATTGCATATTATGCACACCAATCGCAATTAGTTTACCCACTCTTGATAGGGAAAAAAAACTTTTCAAGCGAATGCGCCAGCCGAATTTATTTCGGATATTTCTAAAATTCCACGAATCATTGTGCCCAGTCATAACAACCACAATATCCGGCTCTATTCTTTCAAGAAATATCTTTAGTTTATTTAAAACAATAGCAGAATTAGAGCTGGAAATTCCTCCGTTAATTATAGTAACTTCCTTTTGCGTTGCTTGTTGCAAGATATCTCGCATTTGCGCCGGATAACTATTTGAAAATCCTGCTCCTACACCATAAGTAAACGAATCTCCCAAACATAAGATTTCTATTGCTTGATCGGAACACTGCGATCTTTGCTGTTGCCCTTGATCAATTTGCAGAGTAAAACAACTAAATAAAGACAGACCCACTTCCAATATAAGCAGTGCGCCGCCGATTCCAAAAACAATCAAGAATATTTTAAAACGTAATTTAATCATTTTTTCGCTGATTTTCTGCTCTTTTCACATATTCACAGTACTTACTTATCGCACATTGTTTACATGCGGGTTTTCGAAAAAAGCATATTTTTCGCCTATGAGTAATTAATAAATGATTGACTTTTCCCTAAGCCCTGCGCGGCAAAAGCGTCCTTAAGTCCTTTTCTATCCTATCC
>JAGLQQ010000083.1 GCA_023136735.1 Candidatus Omnitrophota bacterium
CAAATTTGCCTTTTTTGGGAATTATTAGCTTTCTTATTATTGTACCAAAATTTACAAAAAATATTTGCATTAATTTATTTTTAAGCTTATAATAAAGTCAATCATGAACCGAAGGAGGATATTATGAAGGCAATCATAGACGCAGAAGCTTGTGTAGGATGTGGATTATGCGCTAACATGTGCGCAGAAGTATACCAAATGGAAGATGACAAGGCAATTGTCATCGGTGATTCTATCGCAGATGAGATGTTGGATTCCGCAAAAGAAGCAGCAACAAGCTGCCCAGTAGAAGCAATAAAAATAGAGGGCTGATTTCTTAGCCCTCTATTTTTCTGCATTTCCTATCTATTAGTAAATTCCTTTATTTGCACTGTCCTTTGCATAACTAATATTTTTTTCCAATTAAATATTCTAAATCATCCCACGGTTTGCGACTACCCTGGATTGCCACTATAAAATTCTTATTACCTTGGCTAAAAGTACCGAGAAAACAATGTTTTGCTGCTCTTGTATATCCTGTTTTCCCAATAAGATCATTCATAGTGCGCCAAAGAAACTTATTATGATTACGCAATTTAATTACTTTGCCATCACTGCCAGAAATGTTTGCCTGCTTTTGCCGCATCATTTGCGTCAAAGCGGGATACTCAATGAATTTTTTCATAAACAAAGCTAAGTCATAAACAGTAGAATATTGCCTCTTCTTATATTCAGGCAAGCCAGTGGCATTCAGGAAAAAACTATTATTAGCCCCCCAGGATTTTGCTTGTTTATTCATCAACAAAGAGAATCTAAATTCAGTTTTCGCCATTGCCTCAGCTAAAACAACTCCGGCATCATTAGCTGAGCTCATCAAGAAACACAGAAGCAAATCCTTTACCTTATAGCTTTGCTTTTCACTTAAATACACCTTGCTCGGAGCAATGCCTGCAGCTCTTTTACTGATTGTTAAACTTCTTTCAAAATCCAGATTATCAGCAGCCATAACTGCAGTTAGCACTTTTACTGTGCTTGCCGCAGGGATTCTTAAGCTAGAATTTTTTTCAAACAGCACAATACCGCTATTTGCGTCCATAATAATCGCAGATTTCGCCGTAAGTGCTATGTTTTGCTTAGAGTGTCCTATAGACGGAAGATAAAGCCCTAAAGCAAACACTACAAAAATTCTTATTATAGGTTGCGTAAATTTCATTTTATTCCCCTAAAAAAGTTAGCACAATATTTCTGTCCCTTGCTCTAGTGTCAAATTCAGCTAGCACAACCTGCTGCCAGGCACCCAAAAACAATTTTCCTTCCAGAAAAGGAACCACCATGCCAGAGCCCTGTAAAGCTGCCCGTACATGGCTAAACCCATTGGCATCGTTCCAGGTCTCATTATGCAGATAATGTTTATCGCTTGGCGCAATACGCTCATATAAGTCCTGCATATCAGCAATCATGCCGGATTCATATTCAAAAGATGTTATTGCCGCAGTTGACCCGACAACAAACACATTGATCAAACCCTCATTAAGCAATGATTTCTCCAGAGCTTCATGAATATCAGCGGTAATATCAACTAGATCCCCCGCTCCTTTTGTTTTATGCCTTAAAATATGAGTTTTTATTTCCATAGTTTCATAATTTATCAATGATTTCCATTTGCAAATTATCTAATTTGCCTTTACTATAATATTCATTGACGAAAATTGTTTATCAAGCTATAATTTTCATAAATATTCTAACACACATTGAGCTTAACTAGGAGAAAAAAGTGAACAAGAAAAAAAAACAACTTCTTGCCATTCTTAAAAGAAATTCTTTTAAACACAAGCGCGTTATTCTTTCCAGCGGAAAACCCAGTGACTTTTACTTTGACGGGAGAATAACCTCTCTCATAAGTTCAGGCGCTTATCTTATTGCTGATATCCTGTTGGATATGATTAAAGATGACAAAATTGACGCCATAGGTGGACTAACTCTCGGAGCAGATCCTATAATCGGAGCAACCGTTGCCCTGAGCTTTAAAAGAAGCCGACCGATAAATGGTTTTATTGTCAGAAAAGACGAGAAAAAACACGGTATGAAAAAAAAAATTGAAGGACCCGCATTAAAGAAATCAAGCCGTGTTGTAATTATCGACGATGTGATAACAACAGGATCCTCAACTATTCAAGCTATCGAAGCAGTACAGGAAATCGGCTGTAAAATTATCCGAGTGATTTCCGTTGTCGACAGATGTGACGGGGCAAAAGAAAACATCGAAAAATACAAATGCAGTTTTGAATCAATTTTCACAAAAACTGACTTTGGCGTTTAAATTAAGGAGTACTTATGGATGTTGTCGGGATTATACCCGCGCGTTACGGTTCAACTAGGCTGACCGCTAAAGCCCTTGCTGATATTTTAGGCAAGCCTATGATCCAGCATATTTATGAAAAAGCAAAAGAAGCCTCGGTACTAGATGAGGTTATTGTTGCGACTGATGATGATCGAATCAAAGAAGTCGTAGACTCATTCGGAGGCAAAGCTGTTCTTACCTCTAAAGAGCACACCTCCGGGACAGAACGTCTCACGGAAGTAGTTTTTGACATGGATGTACAAGTTATTGTTAATATACAGGGAGATGAGCCGCTTATCCACCCAGCCATGATCAACGATGTTGCTTATGCTCTGCTTGAAGATCAAAAGCTGGTAATGTCCACACTAAAACAGCGCATAACCGATCTTGATGAATTTAATAATCCAAATGTAGTAAAAGTTATCACTGATAAAGATAGTTTTGCTATTTATTTTTCCCGATCGCCCCTACCAAGCATCTTGAGAAAAAATGAGAGCTTGGATATTCCCCTTTACAAGCATATAGGAATTTATGCCTACACTAAAGATTTTTTACTTACTTTCAAAGGGCTTAAATCCTCTCGGCTAGAACTTGCGGAATCACTTGAGCAGCTGCGAGCTATCGAGCATGGGTATAAAATCAAAGTATTGGAAACCAAGCACGATACAGTTAGTGTAGACACGCAGGAAGATCTCGACAAAGTAATACTCTATCTTAAGAATTCAATCAATAATTAAAGAGCTTTATTTCTCCACTCTTTTTGTGTTTGTTCAAGCACTTGCTCTGCTTTTATCTTATCCTCAAGAGGAACGTAGAGATAGAAACCTGAAGCAATAGTCCGTATCGGCAGTCCCCAACTAAAATGAGACGGTTTTATCTCATTCATAATGCTTCGACTTCTAAGACACGCCTTCTTTATCTCCGCCTCTGTTTCATCGCTGGCAATATCCAGAAGGGACCACTGTTTTAAAGGAAGGCTCCGAATTTTACGGAAAAATTTAAGTTGCCTTTTTATATCATGGTATACTCCCACAAGAATAATTAAGCCAAAAGTGCCAAAAATTCCTGCACTCATAAAGGAAATTTTAAGCAGCAGGGGCAAGATAACCGGAAGGTAGTAAATCGCGACAAACAAGACCGCACTCAAGGCTATAGTCTTTGTTATAGAAGCATTCAAATAATCAATTATTTTTTTACTCTTTGTTTCTTTTATTTTACAGTTATGCGCTAAAATAAGCTCATAGAATCTTCTCGGCTTATAGATTATCTTGGCATACACAAGCGTAAAGAAAATTATTGTGATTAAAACAAGAAAAAAAGAGGAGATATCAAAAGAAACTTCAAAATAAGAAAAAACTATCTCAGTAATAATCAGAGGCCATACCCCCATCCATACCGGCCTTATGGAAATATGAAAATGCTCATTATTATCTGTACATAGCTCTACTCTATTTACTATCCTAGTAATTTTTCTAGCAAAATATACAAAAGCTATCACAACCCCACTAAAAACGACCAAATGTTTGATGCCTATCAAGTTCCTACCCCAGAAAACAAGTAATTGATCTGCAGCAAAAATAAACCTTATTATTACTTCTACCGAAAAAATAACACCCACTCCGTTACCAAATCCTGATTTATTTATTAACTGAGTAAGCATAATATAAATAAGAGAAATAGTACAAAGCGAAAGAATAGTAGTTATCTGAAAAAGCAATCCAGTAAATTTCAGCAGGTTAATATCCGGGAATTTATTCATAAGCTCCAAATCCATGCTCACTTGATACCCGTAAAATGCACTTAGAATCAAAGCAATAATTACAGTAGCATACAAAAGACGGGAACGACCGCCTTCTTCGTGAAAAAACTTTCTATTAAGTCCAGGGATTAGGAAGCTAATAATCTGAAGTATTATACATGCATTAACAAAAGGCATTATGCCTAAAGAGCTTAGCGAAATATTACGAAGTTTACCGATATGCAAAAGAGCCATTAAATCCATCAAGCCCCCGCCCTGCAGCTTGATATGTTGTTTATAAAATTCAATCACCGCACTCAGATTAACTCCTAGCAATGGAATAAAATAAAGAATACGCACAAGTACGAGGACAGCCGCTGTAACTAAAACCCTCTTCCAGATTAAACATTCATCACACTTTTTACTCATCATTTTATACCGCCCCTTCAATACATAATAAAACAATCCTGGCTATGAACTTATCCTTGTCTAACTAATAACATATTATACTAAAAAATCTGGCATTTTTAAAGCGGCCTAAAAACAGACTCCTCAAATATTGTCCCTTGATTTAAAATAAGGTCAGGGTCAATTGTTTGCTTAATAACCGCCATCTCATGTATACCCTTAACTCCCAGCATTATTTTAAGATATTCCCGTTTTAATTTCCCTATGCCATGTTCAGCGGATACAGTCCCTCCCAACCTAACTGCTTCTTGTATGAACTCTAGATAAAGATTTTTGCCTTTTAGAAAATCCCTTTCATTTTCAGGCATGAGATTAACGTGGAGGTGATTTTCTCCAATGTGACCGAATACGCAGAATGGGATACTAGTATTCCTAAGTCTTCTTTCATAAAATTCAAACATCGCCGGAAAATTATAGTCTGAAACCGAAATATCAGTGCTGATTTTAGAAAATCCATTCTCCTTGACTCTTTCGTTTATCAAAACTGGTAAATCATAGCGCATTGCATTGATCAATTCTTTATTACGCTCTGAGGAAGAAAACCATATTTGGTTATCTTTTATCTTCAAACTATCAATAAACCCAGCATATTCCTCCATAATATTCATACCCTGCTCATCAAAAACATCTTGAGAAAAATATACAGCAGCTTTTTGTCCAACAGCAATCTGTCTGTATTTTCCCCTTAAGATATCAAGAGCATACTCATCAAAGTATTCAATACAAGCAGCATCAATATCATTAATTTTCTTTTGTCTGCGGCTTTGATATGTCCGTTCTTTCAACTTTAAAACAAATTCAAGCGCTTGAGCCTGGATTTTAAAAAAAATTACACTCGTAAAATCCTGCTGAGGCAATTCCCCTAGAGTTACTTTAATTTTACTTACCATACCCAAAGTCCCCTCACTCCCTATAAATAGATCGATAAGATCGCTGCCCGGAAAAATATGATATCCTGCAGTATTCTTAACTTTAGGCAGCGAATAGGCTGGAAGCGAACAAGAAAGTGCTATCCCGTTTTTAATAGGGATATGAAGCTTATTTTTAATAGTGCCTTCACCCCTTTGGATATTAAGCAATTGCCCTGTAGGCAAGATAACATGCAAACCAAGTATATGCCAACGCGTAGAGCCGTATTTAAAACCTTTGGCACCGGAAGCATTGGCAGCTACAGTTCCACCGATGTATGCATTTCTTTCTGTAGGGTCAGGCAAATAGATAAGTCCGTACTTAGCCGCCTCTTCGCATAATTGCTCAACACTCACTCCCGGTTCAATTAAGGCAGTACCTCCAGGCTTATCTTTAAACTTTTCAATATCAATAATTTTTTTGAGCCCCTCAGTTGAGAGTATTGTCCCTCCCCAAGGAATTCTTCCCCCCACAATGCCCGTTCCTGCTCCGGATATGGTAAGAGGTATTTTATTCTGGGATGCTTCCTTAAAATAGTCAAGCGCCTCTTGCTCGGTTTCTGGAAATACTATCTCTTGCGCATTTCCAGAATTCAACCCAGAACTATCTTGTAGATAATCTATAAATGCATCTAAATCATTTTTTCGTAACATAGTCAACTTCTTTATGTTAGGGTAAAAACATATTTATGTCAAGTGCCAGCCAAAAGGGTCCCGTCGCTTGACTTCTGTGCCAAAATCCGCTTTGTCCTTACCTCTT
>JAGLQQ010000084.1 GCA_023136735.1 Candidatus Omnitrophota bacterium
AAAACACAACGAATATTTGCCTAAATCAGTGAACGCGCTTAAAAATTCCCCCATAATCTTTATTCGAAGTCCACACTAAATAAGAAAGAGCATAAAATAAACAGTTATGTTAAATTAGTCACATTATTTAAGAATGAACCGATTTTTTTAAGTAAAAAGGGCCTCTTCCACTATTTTACAAATAGTGTGAATTATTAAAATGTGTGCTTCCTGAATGTGAGGAGTATCAGTGGATTGAATCAATAGCGTTAAATCAGTGATTTCTTTTAAATTTGTTCCGTTTTGGCCGCTTAGCGCGATTGTCGTTAAGCCCAGTTTTTTCGCGAGTTTGAACCCTTTGATTACATTTACGGCCTGACCGCTGGTAGAAATACCGATTGCAATGTCACCAACACTTCCCAATGCTTCGATCTGTCTTTCAAATACAATATCAAAATTATAATCGTTAGCCAACGCGGATAAGGCAGCAGTATTTGTTGTGAGTGCTATTGCCGCAAGGCCCTTGCGCTCCATTTTGAACCTTCCGATGAGTTCAGCGGTAAAATGCTCCGCGTCGGACGCGCTTCCGCCGTTGCCGAAGATCAATACCTTAGAGTTATTTTTAAAAGCGTTGATTATCACGTGTGCAATAAGTTCTATTTCTCCAGGTGGATTTTTAGCGATGGCACTGATAATGTCCGCTGACTCTTTAAGAAAATTATTGGTACTATCATTCATAGTAAAGCCTTTATCTTAAAAATGGAATTTCCTGTTTGGGTTTTTTGTTTTTTTCCTGATCTCTTTGAGCTATTTTAGTTACATGCACATTAACAAGCACAGGCTTGTCTATCCCTGAGAGAAGCTTCTGAACTTGTCCCTGTATTACGGACTGTACCCGCTCAGTAATGTTAGGGATATTAGATGTTGACCAGAGAATTACTCTGCTTTCAATCTCAATACCGCGTCTGGTAACAAAAACATCAGAACGCAGTTCCTTTACGTCAGGAAGCTGCTGCGTAAGACGGCGGATGAAGTCTTCTATAGCTCCAAGTGAAATTATTACCTGACCTTCATTAGTAGCATAACCAATGGTTTTTTCTGTTTGGAATTTTTTAAATGAAAAGTTAGCTAAAGACAAAGTTACAAGAATCAGCAATACTCCGCTTAATCCAATAACCAAATGCAAATTTGAAAAATTCATAAGCGGCTCAAGTATTATTGATAAATCGTAACGTCCTTCCATGTGAAGCGAGATAAATATTAAACATACGCCGACTATGGCAAAGATTAAAGTATAAACGAAAACAATTATTTTGCTGAACAAGCGCATAAATCCCCCTTTTTATTCTGCATTTTCAACGGAGTGTATGTCTCCGATATTTACGTTGACTTCACTGACAGTGAGTCCTGTCATCTCTTCGATAGCTGTGCGAATATTTTCCTGAACAATATTAGCTACATCAGGAATGGTCACTCCGAACTTTACAATAATTGTAACTCCGACTTTGACGTCTCCCTCAGCTATTTCCAGAATTATTCCCTTGTTGTTATATCCTTTGCTAAAAAAATCAAGCATCATCCTGATCAGATTATTTTTAATATTTTCTACTCCATCAACTTGCAGCGCGGCATTTCTCGCGATTGAAGCAATTACTTCATTGTTGATCTTTAATGTCCCCAAATCGGTTTTTTTCTCTTTTTCAGTCACGGCTCCCCCCTTTTTAGACTTTCTTCACCAATAATTTTTCTGCAAAATCCGTAAAGTATTTTCCCTTCTGGAACTCTGGGTTATTAAATACGAGTTTATGGAACGGTATAGTGGTTTTTATCGGACTGATAACGAATTCATCAAGTGCCCGCTGCATCACTTTTATCGCTTCTTTTCTGTCTTTTCCATGGGAAATGAGTTTTGCTATCATTGAATCGTAAAAAGGAGGTATGGAATATTCACTGTAAACATGAGAATCTATCCTTACTCCTCTGCCTCCCGGAAAGTGTAAACTATCAATTTTTCCGGGTGAGGGCATAAAATTGTTGTCAGCATCTTCCGCGTTAATGCGGCATTCGATTGCCCAACCGTCAAATTTAATATCATCTTGAGTCAAAGACAGTTTTTCACCCGCGGCGATTTTGATTTGTTCTTTTATCAAATCTACTCCTGTAACTACCTCAGTTACACTGTGCTCTACCTGAATACGTGTATTCATTTCCATGAAATAAAACTTACCGTCTTCATCAAGCATAAATTCTATAGTGCCGGCATTGGTATAATTAGCCGCTTTAGCAGCTCTCACCGCGGCATCAGTAATTTTGCGTCTTAATTTGCTGTCAACAGCAGGTGACGGTGTTTCTTCGATCAGTTTTTGATGCCTTCTTTGCACAGTGCAGTCTCTTTCACCCAGATGGATAACATGATTATGCTTATCAGCCAAGATCTGCACTTCTATATGGCGTGGTTTTACGAAATATTTTTCCAAATAAACATTAGGATTGCCGAAATTAGACTCAGCTTCTGACTGGGCAGTAATAATTGAGCTCGCGAGGCTGATATCGTTATGAGCTACCCGCATGCCTTTTCCGCCGCCTCCGCTGGATGCCTTTATGATTACGGGATATTTTAATTTGTTGGCTATCTTTATTGCTTCTTTTTTACTCTTTATGACATCCCCAGAACCTGGGATAATCGGAACTCCCGCCTTTTTCATTGTATCTTTAGCGACCATTTTATCACCAAGCATCCGGATGTTTTCAGGTGTTGGCCCGATAAAAGTTATGTGGCATGATTCACATATCTCGGCAAAATGCGCGTTTTCCGCCAAAAAACCGTAGCCTGGATGAATAGCTTCCACATCTGTGATTTCCGCGGCACTCATTATAGCTGCTATATTAAGGTAGCTGCTTGCGCTTGGCGCGGGGCCAATACAAACTGCTTCATCAGCAAATTGAACATGCATGCTGCTTGCATCAGCTTCTGAGTAAACAGCAACTGTCCGAATATCCATTTCTTTACAAGCACGAATGATTCTTAAAGCGATTTCACCACGATTTGCAATTAAAATTTTTGAAAACATAGTCTTTATTTTGGTTCGATCCTAAACAGCACCTGACCGAATTCGATAGGATCACCATTATCAATAAGGATCTCTTTCACCTTTCCTTTTACTTCCGCTTTAATTTCGTTCATTAATTTCATAGCTTCAATAATGCATATTACCTGTCCTATCTCTACCGCGCTTCCTATTTCCACAAAAGGGTCGGAATCAGGTGAAGGAGAACGGTAAAAAGTTCCAACCATAGGAGACTTTACTTCTACTCCCGTGCTTTTTACAGCTGGCTGTGGGACGGCAGGCTGTGAGGGGGTTTCATACATTATGTTCTGATCAGATTGGCTGGCTCTTTCAATTACTATGTTTGGAGCACCGGCACTAATGCTAGAGCCTCCTCTTCTTAATTTGATCTTTAATCCTTCACGTTCAATCTCAAGCTCAGTAAGATTATTTTCCTCCATTAATATTATCATTTCTTTAATTTCTTTTAAATTCATTTCGAACTCCTTTAGCTATTAAACATAGATAATTTAATTAACCGCCCGCTTCGCTCGATAAACGCTGATTAACACCGTTTAAAACAAATATTTTCTCATTAGTGTATATGCTCAACGTGTTTTTTTTGGAAAACAATGGTTTTATTCAAAGTGAACCCAACAAGAAAAATGAATTTTTCTTTTGATTCACCTTTGAATAAACTTTAGCCGCGTGCAGCGGCTTGAGCATATACTTTCTTCCTTTTTACTTGTAACTGCGTTTATCTGCGTTTACCCCATTAGATAGAACAAAGCTATCATCTAACGGGTCCATCTGCGGTTAATTTATTTTTCTGTCAACCTTTTTCAGGATAACACACTCGCGACTCGTAACTTATAATTCATAACTATTTTAAGTTAGACTCTTTCTACGTAACTGCATGTGCGAGTGTCAATTTTTATCTTATCGTTTTCATTAACAAAAAGCGGTACTTGTATAGTCGCGCCTGTCTCCAAAGTAGCTGGTTTGAATGAATTCTTTGCTGTATCACCTTTAAATCCCGGCTCAGTCGCTTTGATTTCTAGTTCAATAAACATGGGTAAATTGATCTCTAAAATTTCATTCTTGCAGTAAATAGCAACAACGATCATGTTGTCCTTTAATAGACCAAGAATAGCACCCAGTTTATCTTTATCAAAAGAAACTTCATCATATGTTTCCTGATCCATGAAATGATAAGTATTCTGGCTATTATAAAGGTATTGAAGCTTCTTTTCTTCAATAAAGGCTTCGGTAAATTTTTCATCAGGACGGAATGTCTTATCTAAAGTCTTATATGTTCTTAGATTTTTTAGTTTAGTTCGAACAAAAGCACCGCCTTTTCCAGGTTTTACATGCTGGTATTCGACAATTTGAAAGATTTCACCATCAACTATTATAGCCATTCCTGATTTGAACTGATTTGTACTTATCATTATAAAACCTTATATCCTTTTTTTGTAACTACTACCATGTCCTCAATGCGTATTCCACCAGATCCGGGGATATACACTCCCGGCTCAACAGTAAATACCATGCCGGCAATAAAACGTTCTTTAGATTTTCCTGAAATATACGGCTTCTCGTGTACTTCCAGACCTACGCCGTGTCCCAGGGCATGACCAAAGTATTTTCCAAGATCAGCTGTATTCAATACTTCTCGGGCCTTTTGGTCTGTTTTATGGATCTCCCCTTGCGGACGAATAAGCTTAATCGCTCTATCTTGTGCAGCGGCAAGGAGTTTATAATACTTAACGTATTGGGTAATTTTACCTGAAAAGAAAGTTCTTGTCAAGTCGGATTTATAGCCCTTGTAATCAGCGCCGACATCTACAATAACCGGATCGTTTTTTCCTATTTTTCTGTTTGTGGCAGCGGCGTGAGGCATGGCCGCATTAGGCCCTGACGCGACGATTGTTTCAAAAGCCGGTCCGTTTGCGCCATTTTCCCTCATTATTTCGTTCAGTTTGTTCTTTAAAAAAATCTCGGTTACCCCAGGCTTGATCAAAGGCTTGAGAGCCTGTAGAGATTTTTTTGTGATAAAGACAGCTTTTCTGATAAGCTGGAGCTCTCGAGGTGATTTGAGCATTCTTAATTGCTCGATAATGTTCTTAGTCGCCAGGAGTCGAAAGTTTACTCCTAACGCGGCTTTTAGATTGCGATATTGCTCGTAAGTTATATGTTCGGATTCAAAATTGATTGAATTTATTTTTTGTGCCTGTGCAATGCTCTTTAAATGAGAATACGCGTTCCCCTCTATCCTGAGTACCTTAAATAGAGATCCGAGTTCCTTCTGTGCCTGCTCTATGTATCTGAAATCACCCAGAAAAAGATTTTCCTTTTCTGTGATAAGCAGACAGCATTCATTGCCAGTAAATCCGCTCAAATAGCGTACATTACACACTGATGTAATCAGCATTGCTTGAGCTTTGGATGTCTTTAAGGATTTGCGGACTTTTTGTAATCTATTTTTAAGTAGTTTCATTTTGAGCTATATTTTAACATTTCTATCGCGGCCTGTAATCCGAGGATATAACTGTGTACTCCAAACCCTGATACCTGACCGTGACAGACAGGCGCGATCAAAGAAGTATGCCGAAATTCTTCTCTTGAATATATATTGGACAGATGTACTTCAATTGCAGGTATGCCCACAGCGCTTATAGCATCTCTTATAGCAACACTTGTATGCGTATAAGCAGCAGGATTTATCAGAATAAGGTCAAAATCATCGCGAGCATTACCGATCATGTCAACTATTTCACCTTCATGATTAGACTGCTTAATCTCAATACTGATACCTTCATTAGACGCCAATGTTTTGATTTGTTCATTAACGCCATCAAGCGTCTCTTTACCGTAAATCTCGGGCTCTCTGCTCCCCAGCAGATTCAGGTTCGGACCGTGGATTACAAGAATCTTACTCATAAATTCCTCTCTTTAGTTGGCATCGTATTGTCAAAAATATTTAGTTAATTCTTTCATATCTATAATAGTTACAGAGTGTTTTGTTAAAAATACTTGCCTCCCCCTAAAAATATAAATACTTTAATTAACCGCCCGCTTTGCTCGATAAACGCTGATTAACACAGATAACAAATTAGTGATAAGTTATCAGTGATGAATTACGAGTTTCGATGGTTAAATCCCCCCTATTATTTTCGCTCCCCGGGAAATAATATGCTTATTTGTGGCTGCGCTCAAGCCACATGCCTATGTTTTCCATCCGCGTGCATCTGCGTCCACCCCATTAGATAGAACAAAGCTATCATCTAACGGGGTAAATCTGCGGTTAATTTATTTCTTCCCTCTGTGCGCTCTGTGGTAATTTCTTTCATATCCTTTCATGCTTTATTTGACACTACCGTTGGCATTGCCGCAAAACACACATCTTCCGCGTATTTTTCAACATGCTAATTTATCTAGTGCCCTTTTTAAAATACTTCTTAAGTTCTTTTGCTTGTTTTAATTCAAATTCCTTTAAACTTAGGTTTCCTATTATACCATAATATTCAGCTAAATGTTCATGATAAACAGGGTTTAGAGGATACATCCGAACGGCTTCTTTTAAATGAAAAAGCGTGCTTTGTTCATAGCCGCTTTGTTTTGTTATGAAAATCAGCTTAGCAATCCGCAAATGATAATAAGCCGTAAATGGATTCAGCTTAATAGCTTGAGAATAATTAAGAATTGCTTTATGGGCTGAATCCATTCTTTGTTTTGAGTCTGAATCGCTTTGCCTGGCGATATTTTCCCAGATGTATGCTAAGTGATAAAAATATTCTGCTGATATAGGATTATGCTTTACGGCTTTTTGGGACAAATCAGCTGCCTCAAACATGCGGCCTATTTTAAAAACCGCGCCTGCTTTTGAATTGAATCTTCGTCCTAGGTAAAGATTGGTAGAGTAAATCATTATACTCATCAGCAATAGTCCGCATATAATTGCTATTCCTGTCTTCATCCCTTTAGATGTTATAACCACACAGCTGAGGTCTTTTGAGCGGTATAAGCTGTAAAGTCCAAGAAGGCCGAACGCGATAGTAGCTCTCTGCGCGTCGAAAAGTCCGAAATCAAAAAGATTCTGTACTAGAAAGCTGAAAAAAGCGGCCAATATTCCTATTTCAATCGGGTTTAATTGAGATCTGTTTTTGTAAGCCTTAATGAAAAGCAGGCAAATGAAAAAAACGAAACAACAAACAGCAAAAAATCCAGACTCAGCCCATATTTGCAAAAAGCTATTATGCGCCATTATTGTTTCCTCTGCCAGCTTAGTTTTAAACGCGGGATAAACAATACCGAATGTTCCTGGGCCGAAACCAAGCAGCGGATGCTCTTTTATCATCATTATCGCGGTTTTCCAGTATTCTAAACGGATTTCCCAAGAGATAATAAAATTTTTAAAGCCAGGCAGCACTATTTTTGAAAGTAATCTGATGCTGATAAAGCTGACGATAAATAAAACTGCCGCGTACAGCGGTTTTAACGCGGAACCATTCTTATTAGTATTCATTATGGTAAAAAATGTCAAACCGCTAAAAAGCGAAACCCAGGCACCCTTTGATTTTGTCAGGATCAATATCGGCACAATACATAAAATCAAAAATACTGGAATGTATTTACGCAATGTTCCGGCTCTCATAGGAGTGAAATTGATACTGCATATATAGGAAATACCAAATAAGGTCAAAAACAACATGCTTAAATAATCACCAAAAGCCGGCGGGTAAATAAAAGTAGCGAATACCAGATTTTGTTTAACTCTTTTAGCAAACTCTCCTGATTTAATGACATACTCAGGGTTATTATTTAAGAACTCCCTCATCTGAGTGAATCCGATTGTATATTGATGGATAGCGTAAATTATTAACAGTAATCCACTCACTACTAATGTTTTTACAAGCAGCCTTTTGACTATAGGATCATCAGGCAGATTCTTAATGCTCCAATACAAAGCATAAACGCTTAAAAAATAAATAGCCTGATTTATTGCCGCGAGAAGATTAATAGATCTGCTTAGGCTGATGAGCAGTATAAAAATGAATAGCAAGAATATTTTATCAATAGAAGAAAATACTATTCTTGTTTCTGGATTTGTTAACTTAACTATAAGAAGTAAAAAAGCTGAAATTAAAATAATATTTATGAATATTATCAATGGATAAAGGAAAAACCCCTCTCCGATAAGAGGCCTAAAAAAAAGCACTCCCGCTATACTGATGATTATCAACCGAACTAAACCAGGATAAGCACTAAGCCGCCGGGACATCAGCCAGCCAACGCACAGAAAGCAAAACAGGAAGAGTATATTTAACTGCGGCATTTTTTCACCCTTTCTAAGAGAATTATAATAGTCAAAATGCCAAGAGCCTGCAATAAGACGATTAAACATCCGTAAATACTAAGAGAGCCCAGCAGCAGCGCGCTGAGTGCAATGCAGAAATTAACTAAGTAAATAAATAAAACTGCCTGTTTTTGGCTCATGCCTAAGTAAACCAAGCGGTGTGAAAGATGGTTTTTATCAGCTGTAAAAATTGAAACCCCGCTTTTATATCGGATAAACATTACACTTATCATATCAAATATCGGGATTGCCAGTATGATAAGCGGCATAATCACCGGAGTTAACGTCCGAGATGTTTCAGGCTTGTAATATGTATTAATTATTGTCAGCAAGCTCAGAGTGTAACCTATAAACATACTTCCCGCGTCACCCATGAAGACCTTTGCCGGAGGAAAATTAAATATGAGAAATCCAAGCAGTATTCCCCCAAAACAGGCAAGGATACTGGAGACAAATAATTGACCAGTTGTACTGGCAACAAGAAAAAATATAAAAGCCGAGATAAAAGCCGAGCCGCAGCTTAATCCGTCCATATTATCCATGAGATTGAACGCGTTAGTAATAGCAAGTATCCAAACAATAGTAAGCACCGCGCTGATTAAAATATTGTTTGTGAAAAATGTTATCCTTATTCCGCCGCAAAAAACAATCACAGCCATTACAAATTGAAATAGCAGCTTAGTTTCGGCTTTAAGAGGTTTGATATCATCAATTAAACCTAAGCAAACCAGTAGAAAGGTTGTAGCGAGGATAGCAATTAGCTGGGGCATGATGGAATTAATTCCCGAAAGTTGAGTTAAAATTGCTTCAGGAATAATTCCAGAACCTCTGATCTTATAAATTGCCGCCAGATGCGCGAGAATAGTAAATGTAAAAGCAAGATACATACCAAGTCCGCCTAAGAGAGGAACTGCTTTTGTATGAATTTTGCGTTTACTGTCAGGTCTGTCAACAAAGCCTATTTTCGCGGCAGCATACTTTAGTATTCGAACTATTAGATAAGACGCTATAAGTCCAAAAGTAAATATGTAAATATAAATTATTTTCCACATGAGAGCAGCTCTTTATATAATAAATCGATCTGGTTAACCATTAATAAAACCGAGAATTCCTCAACTCGCTTGCTGCCTTTTTCGCCCATAAGCTTAGCGGTTTGCGGGTCATCTAAAAGTCTGATAATAGACTTTGCAAGCGCGTTGTAATCACCAGCAGGTACGAGCAGCCCGTTTTCCTCATTTATTACGGCCTCAGCATTGCCATCGATATTAGTTGCCGCAATAGGCAGTCTGCTGGCCATAGCCTGCGGCAAAACACGCGGTAGTCCCTCCCAAAGTGAACTTAATGCGAAAACATTGAAAATTTGCATGATTTCTGGAACATCAGAGCGAAGTCCTGTAAAAATTAAACGGTTTTGTAAACCCCATTTATTAACGAGCGCCTCTGCCTCACTTCTAAGCGGGCCATCGCCTACGATAATAAATCTGGCTTCAGGATTGCTCTTTGTGATTATCGCGCAGCTTCTAATGAAATCAAACGGAGCTTTCTGCTCACTCAGACGGGTTACCGTTCCCACCACGGCAGCACCCGCGGGAATTCCCCACTTTTTTCGAATTTGCTCTTGATTACAAAACGGATGCTTAAAACGCTCAAGCTCTATACCGCTGCGTATTAAACAATAATCACTCTCTTTACCAATTCCGTGTGCCAAGCCGTTTTCAATATTAACATTAGATACCCCTATAAGCTTATTAGTGATTAATAATGTCAGTTTTTCCAAGCTAATATAAAGTAAACGCAGCAAAAGATATTGAAAATCATTATGACCCCATCCATGTACCGTATGTACGATAATCTTCGTGCCGGCAAGTTTGGCAGCCCAACGCCCTAATATACCGGCTTTTGAACTATGAGTATGGACGATATCAAAATTCCCCTTTTTAATAAACATAATGAGTTTAATAAAAGCTATAAGATCATAGTAGGGATTAATACTTCTTCTGAGTTGCGGCAGTATCTCTAATTTGCAGGCAGATGAGGCTTCATCAATCAGGCTGCCCTCAGGCCCTGTCTGCGGGCCGCTTAATATAGTCAAGTCATAAACGCCTGAGTGATTAAGTCCGGCAGCGCTCAATATCGTGTTTTGCTGAGCTCCCCCGATAATAAGCCGCGTGATGATATGTAAAACCCGTATTTTGCTTTGCTTTTCTTTAGACATAATAGTTTTTTTGCGGTTCATTCAACAGAAAACAGAGAACAGAAAACAGGCAACAGATAACAGAATACAGAAAACAGGCAACAGAATACAGAAAACAGAGAACAGATTACAGAGAACAGAAAACAGGCAACAGAAAACAGATAACAGAAAACAGGTAACAGATTACAGAACACAGAGAACAGAAAACAGTCAACAGAAAACAGATAACAGAAAACATTAACAAGTAACGCAAAAATACAAAACTCGCTAACTCATAACTCGTAATTCATAATTCATAACTAATAATTTATAATTAACTACGCGTCCCTCGGTCTTTTTCTTTCTACTCGCTACTCTTTGTTTTTGCTTTACTTTGGCTTTTGTTTTACTTTTGCTTTTGTTT
>JAGLQQ010000085.1 GCA_023136735.1 Candidatus Omnitrophota bacterium
CCTTATATGCGATTCGTGTTCCTCAGACCGGAGTTTTGCCACCGACTTCCTTCAGATTCCGCCTCACGGTGAACACCCTTGTCTTAAGTTAGCACTATCAACCCCCGTATCAGTCTTTCACCGACTAGCAAGCGCCCATGCTGGGCGCATATAAACAAAACCTCACATAAAATTATGAGGTTTTTATTTGGAGCGGGAGAAGGGAATCGAACCCTCGTAACCAGCTTGGAAGGCTAGTGTTCTACCACTGAACTACTCCCGCGTACTTTGCTTAACTACATATAGATCTTTCGAAGCTTGCTAAATGAGACCACAGTTTAAGGAGCAAAGCGAACTTAAATTGTTTGGTCGAATTTAATCCCGCAGTCTTTGTACGGGAGAAGGCTAGTGTTCTACCACTGAACTACTCCCGCAAAATTAAGTTAAAAACATGAAGTAAAAAGAAAGAGGCCTTTATTGATATCATCCTTTTTCCCTTTAGCTTTTACCTTCTAAAATGGTGGGCAGGATAGGATTTGAACCTATGTAGGCGTCGCCGGCAGATTTACAGTCTGCTGCCATTTCCACTCGGCCACCTGCCCTAAGCTTTTTTCCTAAACCTTCCCGGGTTTAGGAGCTCCTAAATATGGAGCTGGCGAGAGGAATCGAACCCCCAACCAGCTGATTACAAATCAGCTGCTCTACCGTTGAGCCACGCCAGCAAAATTTCTATTCAAATACCGCAAAGTTTCTTCAAAACAATCGGTAGTTTATTTAATATGTCAGTAGCCAGCAAACTTAACTGGCCCGTCTGTTTTACTGCCTCATCAGCCGCCATTCCATGCACATACACAGCTAATTTTGCCGCATCATAGGCATTCCCTGATTGTCCCAGAAATGCAGCTATAATGCCTGCAAGCACATCCCCGCTGCCCCCCTTAGCCATTCCGGGATTTCCAGTGCAATTAACAAACACTTTGCCATCTGGATCTGCCACTATTGTTCTGTGGCCTTTTAACACAGTTACAATATTATACATACCTGCAAGCTCTTTTGCAAGTATTCTTCGATTTTTTTGGACATAACTTGTTTTTCTGCCTAAAATACGACTCATTTCACCCGGATGGGGGGTGATTACCGTCAAAGCCTTACGTTTTTTTAAAATACCAAAGTTACCTGCCAATGCATTCAATGCGTCCGCATCTATAACCATCGGTATATCTAGACTGCTAATGATTTTTCGCACTAATGTCTGCGTTGACTTGTTCCGTGAAAGGCCGGGACCGATAGCTAATACATCCTTATTTTCAGAGTTTCTCTTTATTTGTGAAAATGCCTTTAAGGACAAACTCCCCTGCTTTGTTTCCGGCAAAGGCATCGTCATCTCCTCGGTAAGCTTTCGACTTACAATTGCATATTGACTCTCTGCAATACCAAGCGTCACCAATCCCGCCCCGCAAAGTGATGCTCCTCTGGCACACAAGCAGGCTGCTCCCATCAGCCCCTTTGATCCAGCTATAATAAAAACATGCCCAAAATCACCTTTATGGGCATCAAGTTTACGTTTTAAAAATTTCGTATTAATATCCTTATTACTTTTCATTTCTTTCCGACTAAAATGGCCATAGCCTGCGCATAATTACGGGTATGAGACATGCTTACGCTTATTTGTGTAATATTTTTCTTCTTTCTTAATTTTTCCATTGCCCGCTTTAATGTTACAACCGGACGACCATGCTTATCGTTTATAATTTCTACATCTTTCAAGTTAACAATGGAAAAGCCATCACCGAATGCTTTCAACACCGCCTCTTTTGCGGCAAATCTCGCAGCTAAATGCTCACTATAAAATTTTCGCCTCATCGAATAATTAATTTCTTTCTCTGTAAATATCCGGTTAAGAAAGGACTCTTTCCACCTTTTAAGGGCATCCTTCATTCTTTTTATTTCGATTATATCAGTTCCGCAACTTATAAACATCTATCCCTCATATTTTTCTATTGCACAGAATCAATAATTGTTTTCATCTGACTCACCGCTTTGTCCATTCCCACAAGTACAGCTCTAGACATTATGGAATGACCTATATTCAATTCTTCCAAACCAGGGATTTCAATCAATAACGGCTTTGTATTTATATACGTAAGCCCGTGACCAGCATTTAGACCTAAGCCCACAGAAGTTGTGAATATCGCAGCTTCTTTTAATCTTTTAAGCTCCTGCTTTATCGCTTTTAGGCTCAAAGCATTCGCATATTTTCCAGTGTGCAGCTCCACCGCATCAGCGCCAACATCATAAGCTGCCTGAATCTGTTTTTTATCCGGCTCAATAAATAAACTTACTACTATATGCTTTTTCTGTAATCTTTGAATAACACTATATATCTTTTGTTTTTGCCTTAATACATCCAAGCCGCCTTCAGTAGTTATTTCCTGGCGCTTTTCCGGCACCAGAGTCGCTTGATCGGGTTTTATTTTGCAGGCTATATTTACAATTCCCCTGGAAACAGACATCTCCAGATTAAAACGCGAACGTACAGTACTACGCAAAATCTCAACATCTCGGTCGTTTATATGTCGCCTATCTTCCCGCAAATGCACGGTAATACCATCAGCCCCGGCTAATTCTGCAATTAAAGCCGCTGCAACTGGATCAGGTTCAACCGTCCGCCTTGCCTGCCTGAGTGTTGCAACATGATCAACATTAACTCCGAGTCTCCTATTCATTAAATGCCTATCTCCTTCGCAATTGCATTGCTGATATCTGCGGCTATTTTTTTAATCTCAGTCTTGCTTTGTGCTTCGACCATAACCCTGGCCAACGGCTCCGTACCCGAATACCTCATAACCAAACGCCCCCTGCCGATTAACTGCCTTTGCGCTTTTTGGATTTTTCCCCAAACCACAGGCAACTTCTTGAAATCTATTTTCTCTCTAACACGCACATTGGATATGAGCTGCGGATATTTTTTAAGCCCCTTAACTAGTGTGCTTATTTTTTGGCTCTCCCCAGTTATTATCTCCATTAACTTAAGCGCCGTAAGCAGACCATCTCCAGTAGTTGCATGCTCTAAGAATATAATATGCCCTGATTGCTCGCCGCCAAAAACTGCCTTCTTTCTTATCATTTCCTTGAGTACATACTTATCTCCCACATCGGCTCTTATTAAAGAAATGTTCAATTTTTCTAAAAATTTTTCAAGACCGAAATTTGTCATCGATGTCCCGACAATGACTTTATTCTTAAGCTTTTTATTCTTAAGCCATATCTTTACGACTAAAGACATAATAAAATCACCATCAAGCACTTTTCCTTTTTCATCACAAAAAATAACTCGATCCGCGTCTCCATCAAAAGAAAAACCGATATCCGCCTTATGATTGCAAACCGCTTTGGCCACTACCTGCGGATACAATGAACCACAGTTTAGATTAATATTTTTGCCATCCGGCTTATTATTCATAACAATAACCTTTGCCCCAAGATCAGAAAACAGTTTTAAGACATAAGCAGATGAAGCGCCATTAGCACAATCCGCAACTATTTTTATTCCACGCAGATCCATATTGCCTACACATTCTTTTAAATGCGTGATGTACCTTTTTGAATTTATTTTTTCAATTTTGATTTTCTTTTTTGAAGGCTTATATTCACTCTTTTTAAACATCGGCAAAGCAATTCGCTCTATAGCTCGCTCTTCTTGTTCTGAGAGTTTAAAACCGTTATGTTTAAAAAATTTAATTCCATTATCCTGCCAGGGATTATGCGATGCAGAAATCATTACTCCCAGCTCAACATCCATAGTATTGACAAGATAGGATAATCCTGGAGTAGGAATAACGCCTGCAGAATAAACTCCCACCCCTGCTTTTTTAAAGCCATCAGCTAAAATCTGCTCTATCTTTGAACATGATCTTCGCGTATCTTTACCAATAACAACATTTATTTTATTTTTATGCTTTTTCCTCAGCCATGAACTTATAGCAACACTAACATTATAAACAACTTGCTCGCTAAGCGGCCATTCTCCGAATTCTCCACGAATTCCATCTGTTCCAAACAATTTATTCTTATTCATTATAGATTTTTGTCCTTAATTTCGACGCGGACTAAAACAGGTGCGCCTATGATTTCAATATTAGGAGGTAAAATAAAATTGACAACAGGTGAGTACGTTCTTCCTGACCTTAAACCGCTTATATTCACATAAGCAGCAACATCACTACGCGTCAGATGTTCAATAACTTTACTCGGTCCTTTAGCACGCAGATCTATAGTGCGGCTTTCAAGCTCAACCACTACAACATTCTTACCTAAAAACAGCTGTTCGCCCATAATCTGGATCTCTACATCCTTTAAATCCTTATACGCCTGTGGCCCGCCTCTAACTACAGCATTAATATAAAACCATACAACTATGGCCAAAATAAGACTAAAAATTATCGTTCCGGATTTCTTATGTGATATCTTTTCTGACTTCACTGTTTTTATGTCTCCAATTATAAAGTATTGGGTTTTTAGTTTCTTTTTGCTGCATTATATTCTTTAAAACAAAGCTAAAATCATTGCCCTCAAAATCATCAATCAACTCACCACCCTGAGCAATAGAGATTTTCCCTGTTTCTTCGCTGACCATAACTACTACGGCATCAGTTTCCTCACTTAAACCAATCGCCGCCCGATGTCGCGTACCCAGGGCTCTATCCAAATTTAAATTTTGAGAAAGAGGAAAAATGCATCCAGCTGCGACTATGCGTCCTGATGAAATTATTACTCCTCCATCATGCAACGGTCCCAGTGGTGTAAAAATTGTATTTAATAATTCTGAACTAACCCCTGCGTCAATACTCACTCCAGTCTCAGCATAAGTTTTAAGACCCACTCCCCGCTCAAATGCAACAATCGCTCCTATCCTTTTCTGCGCCAGACCAACCAAAGAAGGACAGACCTTATTTACAACTCCCTCTTCCGGAAGAGGAAATAGAAGATCAAAATATGTTTGCCCTATTTTGCTCAATCCCCTTCTAATTTCCGGTTGGAAAATTATCAAAAAACCTAGCACAGATATCGCAAAAAGCTTAGTCAGTATCCAATTAACAACAACAAGATTGAGCATATTAGTAAGGGAAAAAAGCACAATTAAGACGATGACTCCACGCAAGAGAGGAATAACCCTTGTCCCCTGTATAAAAATCATAACCTTGTAAAGCAAAAACCATATTATGGATATCTCAAGCAATATCTTTAGTAATCCGAAAAAATCCCATGCAATTATCATTTTCTACAATCCCTGCCTAGTTATTTGCCATGTAAGTTGCAATGCCTCTTTTGTCTGCAATACATCGTGCACTCTCACAATTTTTGCCCCATTTAAAACAGCAACGATCACACTTACTACCGTGCCAAATCCACGCTCATTAACTTGTTTATGTAACACATTACCAATAAATGATTTTTTTGAAGTTCCGATCAAAATCGGACTTTTAAGTATTTTAAATTTATCCAGATGATTTATTATCTTCAAATTATGCTCTGTCGTTTTTCCAAATCCTATACCTGGATCAAGCATAATACTTTGTTCATGAATTCCAGCTGCAAGCGCCTTTTGTTTAACCTTATCCAAAAAATTAATAATTTCTAAAATAACATTGTCATATTCTGGATTTTGCTGCATAGTCCGCGGAATCTTTTTCATATGCATTAAAACAACACCAGCTTTATACCGCCCGATCATCTTACTGAGCTTACTGTCCTTTCTCAGTGCACAAACATCATTAATAATGCTCGCGCCAAGATCAAGACACCGTTTAGCAACTATTGAACTTGAGGTATCTATGGAAATCGGAATTTTGAGCTTTTTGCTAAGAAGTTTTACAATTACTTCTATCCGCTTTAATTGCTCAATTGCGCTTATGGAC
>JAGLQQ010000086.1 GCA_023136735.1 Candidatus Omnitrophota bacterium
CTTTAGGCGCTTCTACTCCATTTACTACCGCTTCCGGATTTTTTGTCTGGGTTGGTTTTTGATCAACCTCTACTCTCTCCTCAGAGGGTAATCCCAACAGCACTCTCACCTCACTTGCGTCCATTACCTCTTTTTCCAGAAGAGCTTCCGCCAGTTTTTTAAGCTTATCGATATTATCCGTTAAAAGCTTACTTGCCTGTTCGTAGCAATTATCTATTATCTTACGAACTTCTTGATCAATTAAAACAGCAGTTTGCTCACTGTAATTCTTCTCATCAAGCATATCACGCCCTAAGAATATCTGCTGCTGGCTATGTCCGAATGTCAAGTGACCAAGCTTATCACTCATTCCGAATTCACATACCATCCTTCTAGCATTTCTTGTTGCTCGCTCCAAATCATTATGCGCCCCAGTAGTTACTTCCTCAAAAATCAGCTCTTCACTGGCACGCCCGCCTAAGAACACAATCAAACGACTTATAAGTTCCTTTTTTGTCATAATAAATCTATCCTGCACAGGAAGCTGCAGTGTATAACCCAAAGCTGCTGTTCCTCTGGGAATAATTGAAACCTTATGCAAAGGATCTACTCCTGATACAAGCATAGACAAAAGAGCATGTCCTGCTTCATGATACGCAACAATAATTTTTTCTTCTTTACTGATTACTCGGGATTTTCTTTCAGGACCGGCAATAACTCTTTCTATAGAACCCTGCATTTCTTCCATAGTAACAGAATCTTTACTTTTACGTGCTGCAAGCAATGCCGCTTCATTGACAAGATTAGCAAGATCAGCTCCCGTAAATCCTGAAGTTTGCCTGGCTATGGCATTTAAACTTACACTTTCATGCAGTTTTATATTTCGCACATGCACCTTTAAGATATCTTCTCTGCCAATCAAGTCAGGACGATCAATAACAATCTGGCGATCAAATCGTCCAGGGCGCAAAAGAGCTGGGTCAAGAACATCCGGTCTATTTGTTGCCGCCATGAGAATAATCCCTACTTGAGTATTAAACCCGTCCATTTCCACAAGCAAAGCATTCAGTGTTTGCTCACGCTCATCATGACCGCCACCAACACCCGCAAATCTTTGTCTGCCGACAGCGTCAATTTCGTCTATAAATATTATGCTTCCGTGTCCGCTAACATTAGAAGCCTTTTTTGCTTGTTCAAATAAATCTCGCACACGCGAAGCACCAACACCAACGAACATTTCCACAAAATCCGATCCACTAATACTTAAAAAGGGAACGCCTGCCTCTCCAGCCACAGCTTTAGCCAAAAGAGTTTTCCCTGTTCCCGGAGCACCCATAAGCAACACTCCTTTAGGAATCTTCCCCCCTAGTTTCTGGAATTTTTTCGGCTCTTGTAAAAATTCGATAACCTCACTCAGTTCTTCCTTAGCCTCATCAACTCCGGCAACATCCTTAAAAGTAACTTTCACTTTATTTTCGCTTGTTTGATGAATCTTGCTTTTACCAAAGGAAAACAGCCTATTGCCGCCTGATTGAGACCCCCGATAGGCAAACCATATAATCATTCCTAATATGAAGAGTGGCCATAAAAGACTTACTATGTTGAGCCACATTAGATTTGACTGTTTAATAGTAAAATTCGGCACATTTCTTCTTAAAGCCTTTATAAGCTCCTCATCCTCAATCGGAACATTTACAGAAAAAGATTTCCCGTCCCCCAACATAACCTCAGCAACCCCTTCTCCTAGCTGAACGCTTGCAATTTGCTGGGTTTGATGGTTCTGCTCTACCATATTGAAAAATTCCGAATAGGTAATTTTAATCTGTAAGCTTTTCTCGTATTGTTCGGCTATTAATCCCATAAAAAACAATATCGCCAGCATAATAAAAAACGGAGCAATAAATCGGTTTACTTTCTTTTGCTTATCATTTTGGTTAGAAGTCCCTTTTTTATTTTTGTCAAAATCAAGGTTTTTTGCCATATTATGAGCCTCTTTCGTAGTCTATTGTATATTTCTAATTATCGAAAATTATCCTCTCAAAAAATCTCACGAGCAGGTATAAATTCTAGCAAAAGCATCGCTAAATAGCAAGCTTTTTCAATCTTTTCTCATGCAGATAAAATCCATCCCCATTAACAGTATATTATGCGCAACTGCTTAGAACACAAGCCTATCTGTTTACATTAATAAAATTACTTAGCGCATATCCGATAAAACTACCCATAAAAAGCAGCAAAGTTTGCAGGAAAACCAGCATATACCCTTGCATAAGTCTCATCTTATATACAGCTTTTACCAAGCGTGCCTCTATGTCCAAAAACCTTATTATGACTGCTATAGATAGAATTAGAAGAAATACATTGTCCTGGATTCTATAAAGAACTATATGCAGAAATATCAGAAACATCCATAAGGGGACGATATAGGCATGAGTACAAAAACTTCCCAGAAAATCAGGGACAATTTTCTTTTTTTTAATCCGAAGGGCTGCTGAATAAACCCAGTTTAAAAGCCCGCTAAGGAAAGCAGTTACAAGTATAAAGACAAAAAATACGAAAAATATGCCCAGAAATACCTGCAACGCTGATATATTGAGCTTAAAATAAGTGAATTTTTTGAGTACATATATTCCAAGCGCAGAGAAAATAAATGCTGAGAACAACAGTGAGGTTAAAGGTTTTAGCGCATCCTCATCCTTAACCGCCTTTTTAAATATACTATCGGGAAATAGTAGAACTAGAATCCCGTTAAAAAATTTTGAATCCATAAGCACATACCTGTTTTATTATAATTAAAAACCATTACTTTTGTAATTTTAGAGGTAATTCTTAGTGTGGAAAGTAATGATATTATAACATAAACAGACTGCCTAAATCCATATCATGTTTTAAAACATTATCTAAAGAGAATTTTTACAGTTTTCTCCAGGATATAAGCTGTAAAATAGAGCTTGGATTAATAATATAGCGTATAGCATCCATATACGGTTTATGATATCCAATATCAACACTTCCGTTAAGTAAAACGCCATCACTACCTGACCATACTCCTCCCAGCACATTAAGCCCGATCCCGCCGCCGCCATTAACCCTGAATTCACCAATGCTGTAAACACATCCATCAATATACCCGGTACCATTAATCGTTGTCGAAGTTGTCTCATTAGGATCAGAAATAACATCCCCGACCACAACTAGAAACCCACCAATTGTACCAATATCTCCATTGAGTACTAAATCAGTTTCCACATAAACAACATTCGGGATCCAATTTGCCGGATTGGGATCTGACTGATCAAACCAGAAACTTACAGGTAGCGGAGGAGTTTTACTTGCGATCTCAGCTGCAGTATACACATTATCACTACCGTCTGCTTTGATCTGAGTTGCAGCAACAGTACGCAAATAATCATAATCCAGCTTAACAAGAGGCGCGATACTCATATCATTTGTCGCCGTGCCTGTAAAATTAGCAGGATTAAGCGTCGCAGGAAACAGTGATCCAGCATAAAGCACATCCCCGTTGAGATCAAAAGCAGTTCCGTTAATACAAGCATTGCCTGAGGTATAAATAGCATTGTCCCAAAAACTATCCAGCAAGTCTTTTTTGCTAATATGCGCCTCCAAATGCACAACTGCCTCTGGCTGACTCTGACTCGGGACATATCCCCAGCTTTCAACTTTCCAGCGTTTTCCCATATCAAGTATGGCAATTGTATGCGCATACTCTCCACGCGTTATATTATTATTATCCGTCAAAGCTACATTAGCCAGCGCCGTAACATCAGCAGGCAATTTAGCAATAGCTTTGTCAAGGCTTGCCTCAGCACAATGCAGCGCAATTATACCCTGTTTATAACGCAGAGTATTTTTCGCGTCCCATATATTGCGGAATAAAAAAGCTCCCAGCAAAACACTTACAACAGCAATAATCATAAACACCGCGACCAACAGAACTCCTTTATTATTTTTTAACATAACATACCTTCCTTTCGTTATGGCTGCCGAAACTTCACGGAGTTGCGTAAAGTCATTTTCAAAATCCTGCCTGCCTGCTGCATGGATGAAACTTTCTTTGTAAAAAACAACGCGATATTCATGCTTCCAACACTTTTAATCGCATTAAATCCCAGATTCAAAACACCATCCTCATTATCTGCAGGTAAATTCAGGTCACCGTCATTTTCTATCGCATCAAGAGAGTTATTATTATTAGCATCCTCATTGCCCATATAGTTAGCCAGAACTTCTCCTTGGGCCCTTGGGATATTAAGCGTTGTCCCGTCAACCTGTTGAAAATTCAAGTAAGTCAAGGTAGCGGAAATAAATGTTAACGGAAAAACATTCGGCTGAGCATAATACGTAATAGCCGGCCCAAAATCAGCATAACGGCGCAGCTGTTTCAATCCATCTGTTGTTTGATACGGACAATAAACAATAACCGAGCGCCAGCTTATTACATTATTGGCATCAAGATGCATATAATTGTTGTTCAAAGAACCGTCTTCTCCTGGCTGAGTGAGATTTCCGCGCGCAGATGCCATCCAAACACCCTGAGTATATTCTCCGGTAGCAAGATCAATAAAAGCAAACGTTTCTGTCCCCCCGCTTGAGCCTTCCATCAACTCTTTTCTCATCCTATCCATAGCTTTACGTGCATCCGCATACAGATCTGATTTAACCTGCGAAATAGCCCAAGCTCCTTTAGATGAGGCAAAAACAGCGGTAAGAGTCAAGAGCATGAACACTCCTATCAAGGAAACTACCATAATTTCAATTAACGTAATTCCTCTGTTTTTTTTCATATAATTTACTCCTATCGCGTAGTAAACAGAGTTACCAGCTGTTCTGTTAACAAGCGTCCTCCCTGACCTTCCCAGTTAACAATTACGTATACTTTAATTGGATCAGCCATTAAGTCCGCATATTCAACTTTTACAGTTTCATTTACTAGATTATTAAATCCGGGAATAATTGCCCCGTTGGGATATACAGCAGTTAGGTTTATAGCTGTTATTGGATCAATATTACGTATATTCTCAATAACAGACTCCGCATCACTTAACGCGATAACCGATCCTTTCAACTGTTCCATTAAAGCAAATCCAGCATGAAAGACATAGAAACTCCCGATGATCAGCATTGAAAGAAGAAGGCAAACTATTAAAATCTCAACAAAACTAAATCCGCAATTATTTCGTTTCATATCTTTTCCCCTTTTTTTT
>JAGLQQ010000087.1 GCA_023136735.1 Candidatus Omnitrophota bacterium
ACCTGTTATACTCCTGAATTACAAGAGGTAGAGTCTCTAGCTTCGGAAATAAAAAAGAATAGAAGCGATATAAAAATTGTTGTCGGAGGGGTTCATCCTACTTTTTTCCCAAAACATTTTATTTATGAGAACTCAAACTTTGATTTTGTTGTTTTGGGTGAAGGGGAAGTAACGCTTTGTGAATTAGTAAAAGCTATCCGCAGTGATAGTCATAATTATGCTTCGGTTGAAGGTATAGCGTATTTTGATAAACGAGCAAAGATAACCGTTGAAAATAAAAGACGTGTTTTAGCGGAAAATCTAGACGAGATATCGTTTCCAGATTATGAAGACTTGGATATGGATTTTTATACAACAGCATCGCCTTATGCGATAAGAGGGGTGTTTTCTAAAAGTTTTTATGTTTTATCATCCCGCGGCTGTCCATCCTCTTGTACTTTTTGTGTTTCAAAGAAGCTTCGAGAATTTTATGCAGGAGAGAAATTTGTAAGGCTGCGAACTCCGGAATCTCTTTATCAGGAAGTTAAAAAGCTTAGAGATAAATACAAGATAGATTCATTTTACTTTATTGATGACCTTTTCACCTTAAAAAAGGATAATGTCCAGCAGTTTTGCCACTTAATGATTGATGATAAATTGCCGTTAATCTGGGGATGTTCATCAAAGGTTAATACTGTTGACTACGAGATGCTTAAAGTCATGGCTGATGCAGGCTGTGTACAAATAGATTTTGGAGTTGAAAAAGGAACGGATAAAGAATTGAAACAGCTCAAAAAAGGGATAGCTGTAAAGCAAATAGAACAAACTTTTAGCTATTGCAGAGAACTTGGTATTCGTACTTTTGCTAATATGTTGGTGAATACGCCTGATGAACAAGAGGTTGATTTGAAATCGTCAATGGATTTCATCGAGCGATTACAACCAAATATTGTTTCTTTCAACGTTTTTGCTCCCTATCCTGGATGTGAAATTTTTGATGAATGCTGTGGGAATATCCAAAAAGAAGATTATCCGGCTTTGATGAACACTGTTTTGCTGATAAAGGATAAGCCTGAAAAATACAGGTTTGCCGGACATTCCGTCGACTTGCTTGATTGGGTTATAAAAGCTAATAAAAAATATAACAGGGTTTTACCTAATTTATCAATTTACTTTAGCTGGAAATATATTAGAAATATTCTCAGTTCAAGATGTAAAATTGAATATTTGAAAAGGTTCATGAGCTTATTGAAAGAATTTATAAATCAGAAATTTTAGTTTCAAATGAAATAAAAAAATATCTAGAGGATTTTATGAAATGCAAGTTATGTTTAAATGATAATATAAGGCTGTTATTTGTCGCTCAAGACATTCATGGGAGGCATGTCTTAAGCAAAGATAATTTTGATATCTTTCAATGTGATTCCTGTAAGGTTACTTTTACAGCGGTTGATGTTGATGTTGAGTATTATAAAAAATACTACCTCGATAATTACTATCCTCAGGTTAATCCTAATAGTTTGTTTGCAAAGGGCCTATCTTTTCTTCAAAAATTCAGTTTTAATCAGAGATTAAAACTAATTGAAAAATATCGTAGTCATGACGGCAATAGAATACTTGAAATCGGCTGCGCTAGAGGTGAATTTTTAAACTTTTTACCTGATTCTTATGATAAATGCGGGGTGGAAATAAATGACTCCGGATATCAGTTTGTGAAGGAAAATTATAAAGATATTAATATTCACAATATCAGGATCAATGATCGGACTTTTGATAGTTCGAAACTTGGTAAATTTGATGTGATAATCATGTGGCATGTATTTGAGCATATTGAAGATCCTGTTATCTTTACAAAAAATCTTTCAAAGCTTTTGGTCGAAGGGGGAGTTCTGATTTTTGAGATCCCCAATAGAAATAGCTTTGGATTTAATTTGACTAAGCGCTGGTGGTTTCATTTAGATGCACCACGTCATCTATTTCATTATGATCGCAGGAGCATGCGTAATTTATTGCAAAACAACAACTTAAAGATAATAGGCAATTTTGGGAATCCTAGAGATTACCCTCAGGATTTACCAGCGAGTTTTAATGGCAAGTTTAAAACCAACAATTTTGTTCTAAACTTTTTACTTCTACTTTTTGTTTTACCAGCAGTAACAATTTTCAGATTGATAGTTTCATTGCTTTGGTTTGACAAAGCTGAGCTTAATACTTATATTGTTAAACATAATAAATGATAGATATATTTACGACTTTGTGTTGCCAATAACAAAATCGCATAATTTTGATACACTATCAATTAACAGAAAGCAAATCATAAATTACAATTATGAAAAGCATAATAGTGAAAAATATTTTAGTTCTCAGCATCTTTATTCTTGCAGGACTTTTAGCAGTAAGCCCGATCGTTAAAGATTTTTCCGGGAAAGTATTCGGAGAGCCTAATGATGCACTGGTTACTGTCTGGCATTTCTGGTGGCTGCAAACAGCACATGAGCAAGGTGTTTCCGCCCTGAATGTTCCGATTGTTTCAGCTCCTTATGGCGCGGATTATTCTAAGTACCCCTATTATCCAGTTTGGAATTTTATAAATATGCAGCTAACATGTGTAATGGGAGAAGTAGGTGCTTACAATATTCAGATATTATTTGGGTTTATACTTTCCGGACTGGCTATGTATTATTTGGTCTTCTTTTTCACAAAAAATGTATATGCTTCAATACTTAGCGGTTTAATCTTTACATTATCTCCTTATCATTTTTCTCATGCTTTTGAGCATCTTGGCCTTTCTAATATGCAGTGGCTTGTGTTTTATATTTTGGGGTTGTTCTATTTTCTCAAAAACCCGTCTTTTAAAAGTGCTGTTTTATGCGGAGCCTTGTTCGCTTTAATAGGATTTTTTGATTATTATTATCTTTATTTTGCCGGGATATTCTCTGCTGTTCTTTTTTTATACTATTGTTTTTATTATCGACATTCGCTAAAAAAGAGAATTGCGGATAATTTTGCTTATATCCTCATAGGCTCTTTTACGGCTGCGATTTTATTGGCCCCGTCTTTATTGCATATATTTAAGTTTATTTTTTTTGCAGCTGAAAAGAGCATGGTGGTTCAAGCTGATTATGGACGTCCATTTGGACAGCTTTTTGCAGATTCAGCCAGAATCCTCAACTATATCCTTCCGGCACATTTTCACCCTTTCTTAGGATGGATAACCAGGCCGTTTATGGATACTTTTCTTTATGGCGATAATCCGCCTGAACAAACGCTCTTTCTGGGGTGGACCGGCCTTATGCTGACATATTTCTGGTTGAGAAAACTTAAAAAACAAAAGTTGTCTTTAGCGGGGGAAGATGATCATGAAAATTTTGTTAAGAGATTTTTTATGTTTTCATTCTTTATTTTTATTGTGTTTTCTTTTCCTCCATATCTTAAGCTTGGTAAAATATTTCTGCCGTTTCCATCGTTTTTTTTGTATAAAGTTTTCCCAATGTTTCGTAATTATGCGAGAATGGGTATTTTTGTCCTTATCTCAATATGTGTGCTTGCCGGTTTTGGGGCTGCGTATTTCATGAATAATTTTTCCAGTAGAAAGAAACTTGGTTTTACAGTTTTGCTTGCAATATTGATTTGTTTTGAATTCCTGCCTTATCCTCCGAAAAGAGTAATTGATGCAAGCAATGTGACGCCTGTTTATAAATGGTTGGCTCGGCAGGAAGGAGATTTTATTATCGCGGAATATCCGATAGATGCGGATGAAAGGCCATATTTGTTTTCGCAGCGGTATCATAAAAAGCGCTTGGTTAACGGAGTAATACCCGGGACTGAGGCTGAAATTATACGTAAAAAGATCATTGATGTTAATGATAAAAATACTGCGGGAATATTAAAATTTATAGGTGTCAGGTATGTTGTTCTACATGAGGATAAATATAGTAATTATGAAGGGGGAATGATATTAGGGCAAATACCTGATCTTAAATCAAACAGAGGATATGTTTTGGCAGCGGATTTTGGGGATAAAAAGATTTATGAAATAAATGTAAAAGCGCTTGATCCGAAAAACATCATTGAAAATAATAGTGGGAAAAGAATGCGAAAATCTTTTAACCGAAGCATAGAGGATAATAATTTTAGTTTTAGTGCCGGCGATAAATTTTCTTACTCAATTAAATATTTTGATCTTATTCCGATATTAGATCTTCATGTGGAAGTAAAAAGCACGCGGAGTAAAAGGAATATATCACTTGAGGCTGATGCAACAGCTAAGGGAATTCTTGCAATGTTCATGGAGGTCTCTATAGAGCTAAAATCATTGATTGCTAAAGATTCAACTGTGCCTCTTGTTTACAATCAGAGTATCAGTACAGGCAAGGATATAAGGGTAAAAGAGGCTGTATATGATCGAGAACAGATGGTTATGACCAGTAAGGGCCGAAAGGTAGCAATAGATAAATATACGCAAGATCCGCTGTCTGCGATTTTCCATATATCTACTTTAGATTTTGAAGAAAAGAAAAGATTCGATATTTTTATAAATCCCGGTAAAACCAATTATAAACTAGAGGCAGAAGTCATGGGAAAGGTCCAAATAAGGTCTTTAGGGAAAAACATAGACTGCTGGGAAGTTAAAGGTGAATATTTTAGCTTAAAAGAGAAGCCGAAAAAGATAGCAGCAGTTAATATGTGGTTCAACCAAAGTCAATTGAAGCCATTGGCGCGTATGGAAGTCCTAACAAAAGCAGGATTTATTACTCTTGAACAAAAAATGCAATAATTATGGATGCATTTTTAAGTAAAAAGGTAAAAGATGGAAAAAATAGTTATGAATTACGAATTTAAGTAAAAAGTGTGTTTTTCTGAAAAAGTTTGAAAGAAAAATAAATTAACCGCAGATGGACGCAGATAGACGCGGATAAGAAAGTATATTCTCAAGCCGCTACGCGCGGCTAAAGTTTATTCAAAGG
>JAGLQQ010000088.1 GCA_023136735.1 Candidatus Omnitrophota bacterium
TGATAAGGTGAGATTCAGGAAGAATATCATCCAACGCGCTTAAAAATTCCCCCATAATCTTTATTCGAAGTCCACACTAAATAAGAAAGAGCCAGTATTTTCTATCTAAGGGTTATGGAGTTTACCCATTTTTTTTAAAGCACCTTATAATTTACTACGAAGCAGCTAGGGAGAATTGTTTTTGCGGATTTAAAGGTTGCTTTTGCCATGGATGAGCAAAAACAACCTTTTCCTCGGAGACTGACAGGAGGTCAGGAGAGAATGAGTAAAAACTGTTCTTCCTATCTGGCTTCCCACTACTTTTATATTCTTTTTACCTTGTTTTCTTTTATATTTTAGCGTTTAATTATTGCTGCAGAATTCTATGGGCGTGAGCTCATAGATGATTGCCTTTGATTATCCGCCAGTTTTCACCAAAAAGATAGGCGGTCAAGTGTTAGGCGGATGTTACGCCGCAGGCGAAACGTGAAGATGCTATGGGTGTAAACCCATAGAGATTCACTCTTATAGTTTCTTCCACATGCATGCATCATTTTTGCTTTTGAATATTTTGTTTTTTGAACGCTTGATGACTCGAATAAAAGCATCTACGATAATCGGATCAAATTGCTCTCCGCTGGATTTTACGATTTCTGAAACAGCCTGAGAAATAGATAATTTTCTTCTATAAGGCCTTTTGGAAAGCATGGCTTCAAATGAATCGGCAACTGCCAGAATTCTAGCTCCAAAAGGAATATCTTCTCCCTTGAGTCCGCTAGGATATCCGTATCCATCATAACGTTCATGATGGTGGATGATGATAGGTAAAACAGCTTTTACTCTTCCGCCAATTGGTTTGATGAGCTGTGCTCCTCTAATATGTTTTTCTTTAATTATTTTATAATCTTTTCCAGTTAGCTTTGTTGATTTTTTTAAGATTTTTTGAGGTAATCCCATCTGGCTGACATTATGTAAAATAGCCGCATAATAAAGCATACGCATCTGATCCGATTGCAATTTTAACTCCATCCCAATAGACATTGTAAGGTTAATGAATAAATTAGAACGTCCATAATTATCCGCAACGCCAGAGCTCAAAATAGAAGCCAGTGCCTTAATGCTGTTTAATGCCAGTTTTTCCTGCTCATCGTAAAGCTGAGCATTTTTAATGGCAATTACCGCCTGCTCAGATAAAGTAGTAATAATTTCTTTGTCAAAGGAGCTGAAAGGCTTTCCATCTAATCGCTGTGACATACTAACGGCCCCGATAATGTGTTCTTCGGCTACAAAGGGAATGCACATGAATTTAGGTTTGATTAAAGCAATTCCGGTTTTTATAACATTACCTTCAATCCCCTCCCCCATTTTAAGTGTTTTCTGTTTGGCGCCTTTATTTTGAACATCAACAATAGCATGCGGTATAATATGACGTTTGTATTTGTCAACAAGCATAATGCAGCAGCGCTGAGCGCGCAAAACCTGCAAACTTAAGCGAGCGATTCGAGGTAATAATTCATTGAGTTCAAGCGTTGAGCTGATGATCCTGCCAACTGTATGCACTGTCGATAAGGCAATTGTTTTGGGCCTTATTGTTTCGTAAAGTCTTGAAACTTCCAGTTCTTTTTGAACACCTTCAATAGTGGTGCAAGTAAAGGAATTAAAAAGGTTTAAAAGATCATCTGAAATTTTTTCTTTTACTTTGCACAGTCCGATAAATCCGTATGCTTGCTCAGACCGGGTAATTGGAATGCAGTAGTAAAGTTTTTTATCTTTAGCAGTGCAACTTTGTACCCTTAGGGTTTTTCGAGATTTTAATAAAAGCAGATTAATTTTTTCGATGCATTCCTTTGAAGGTTTCTTAGTAGAGTAAAATTTTTTTTGTTTGCCAGGGAAAGTATGTGAATTAGGAATTATCAGCCATGAGCAACTGCCAATTAAAGGAGAGAAAGTCTCTATTTCACCTTTCCATGATGGATGATCTGTTAGCTTGCAAAATAATTCTTCTTGGTATGAGCTTTTCATGAAATATTGCCCCCGAGATCTATGCTTCTTGGTTTTGGAGCGCGCTATAAACTAATTTTTTGTCTTCTTCGTTGTTCCACCAAGAGAAGCTGATACCTATATCGAAGTCATTGCTTTGAGGATCAGTTTGTTTTATCCAAGCAATCCTGCCGAAGGTACGGATACTGTGATGCTCAGGACTGATTTTTATGTCAACGCCGATAGGAGTTCGAAGGGGTAGTTCTGTTTTTGTTCTTAGTGCTATGCCGCCAAGACTAATATTAGCAGCCGTATCAAGAATCTTTTCATGGTAGGTTGAATATGTGCGGGGATCAAGTAATTTGAAGCTTGCTTTTATCCCAGTGACATTATATCTTAAGAATTTCCGTTTCTCTTCAAACATGGTTTTAGTATCCATACTCTCCCCACAACGTTTAAAAGTTTTTTTATAGTATTTAAAAACATTATTTTATTTCTATAGTTACATTATAAAAAGCTGGTTATAATTTGTCAAGTACAATTTTACAGAAAATTAGGATTTGACTGCAATTATGGAGTTAGTTCTCTTTTTATGACTTCTAGTAAAGCACTGATTTTTATTAGTTCCTGAGTTCCTTTATCCATATACTTAATTATAATGTTGTCATCCTTTAATTCGTCATCACCTAATATAAGTACATGTGAACAGTTAAGTTTATTGGCTTGACGCATTTGAGCCTTAATTGATTTGTTCTCAAAGTCAAGGTGCACTGAGATTGAATTCTTTCTCAAAGTATGCGCAATTTTAAAAATTCTGCTATAAGAACCCGCCCCTAATCCTATAGCAAAAATACTTTGCTTGCTTGCAATATTCGCGGTGAAAGATTCAGCTTTTTGGGCTAGTAATAAACGCTCGACTCCACAGGCAAATCCTATAGCACCGGTAGTGGGACCGCCTAATTGCTCAATAAGATTATCATATCTGCCGCCGGCCAGTATTGTGTTTTGGGCGCCAAGTTTATCATGCGTGATTTCAAACACTGTCTTTGTATAGTAATCAAGACCTCGTACAAGATATGGATCTAAAATATAATCAACCTTTAGTAATTCCAGAGCATTCTGAAATACAGCGAAATCTTTCAGGGACTCCTGGCTTAGGCAATCAATTATTTTTGGAGCATTCTTAAGCATTTTTTTGCAGCTCTTGCTCTTGCAATCGAGAATTCTTAAAACATTACGCTCGTATCTGCTTTGGCAGTTTTCGCATAATAGGTTTTTCTCAGGAAGGAGAAAAGCTTTAAGTTTCCTTGAAAAATTTTGCTTATCCTCACTGCTTCCAACGGTGTTAATTAAAACATTAAAGTTTTTTATGCCGATTTCTTTTAGATATTCTATAGCCAGGTTTAGTGTCTCGGCATCAAGAAATGGATTATAAGAGCCTATAGCCTCTACCCCAATTTGATAAAACTGCCGGTTTCTTCCGGCTTGCGGCTTTTCACCGCGGAACATAGGACCGCTGTAGAAAAATTTGGTTAAGCCTGTATGGCTATAATTATGCTCAAGGTAAGCGCGCACTATAGAAGCAGTAGCTTCAGGGCGTAATGCTATAGACCTGTTGCCTTTGTCCAAAAAGGTATACATTTCTTTTTCAACAATGTCAGTTTGCTGTCCAATGCTTCTCGTAAACAGTCCGCTTTCCTCAATGATTGGAACAATAATCTGCTTGTATCCATACCTTGAAAAGACTTTACCTGCCTGTTTATGGAGAAAATTCCATTGGGTTATTTCAGTCGGCAGAATGTCCCGCACACCTTTTAAAACTCTAATTTTCATAATATTCCATCGTTTTAAATAAAAACCCCAATACACTATGATTGGGGTTTTGTATTAATTTTGCTGATTCTTTTTTAAACCCAACTATTTTACTAGTTTCTTCATTTCCAAACCAGGTTTAAAAACAACAACTCTTTTTGGAGGTACAGGAACTATCTCTCCAGTGCGTGGATTGCGACCAGTTCTACCGCGTCTGGATTTTACTTTGAAAATTCCAAAATTACGCAGTTCCACTGTGTTTCCGTTAACAAGGCTATCAATAATAGAGTCAAGTGCTTTTTGCACAACCTTTTTAATATCCTGCTGTTTCATTTTTGTTTCAGTTGCAATCTTAAGAACAATATCTTTTTTAGTCATCCCGGGCTATCCTCCTTTCCCATGCTGTTTTAATTTATTACAAGTCAAATATTGAATTATGAAAAGAAATTTTTAGCTACAAAGTAAACTATTGAAATCAACATCATGATTAAGAACAATGCAAAGAACGGATTTGTGAGGGTTCGTTTACATACTTGAGTGAAAACATTAATCTTACCAAGATCATTCTTTCTGTTTTCCAATGATCCTAACATTTTATTAAGAGTGATATAAGAATTGTGCCAGTCATTTTCCAGCTTTTCCATTTGCAGCGGAGATAATATGTTAATGCTTTTTAAACTCATGACTTGTGAAATAACATCAAAAGTTCTATCTTCCGCGGTAGGCTTGATTCCTAAAGAATCCATCAGAGCCTGATACTTTCTGGCTAAACTGCTTTTTAGTTCAAGAAAGTTTTTTTCTTCATCTTCAGTGAAACTTTGTTGCTCACTGGCGCGTTTATACAATTCATAAAATGACTTCCATAAATCAACAAATTCTGTTAACTGCTTTATCCTTGCTTCTAAATTTTTATCTATCATTTTTCCTATCCTTCTTGTTAACAACGACTACGGTTAAATAATATCATATGGGTTATTTTATGTCAAGTTAAAGTTTGTGCCAGTTCCGGGCAATAATCGATAGCGGTTTCCTTGGAAATTACTCCGCTGTTGTAAAGCCGTTTAATACTTTCAGCCATTGTATGCATTTGATAGCGTGCGCCTGTCTGAATAATCGAGGGAATTTGTATGGTTTGACCCTCTCGGATTACGTTACGCACAGCGTCTGTCATGATCATAACCTCTGTAGCAACTACACGTGTTTCTCTATCCTTTTTAGGTATGAGTAATTGAGTTATTACTCCGTTTAAGCAATTTGCCAGCTGAACGCAGGCTTGATGTCTTTGCTGAGGAGGGAAAACACTAATTAGGCGGTCGATTGCTTGTATCGTGTCTGGAGCGTGCAGAGATGTTAATACAAGGTGCCCTGTCTCAGCCGCGGTAATAACAGTTCTCACTGTTTCCGCGTCAAGTAACTCACCCACCAAAATTACATCTGGGTCCTGTCTGAGGGTTCGTTTTAAAGCTACTGAAAAAGAGAGTGTATCTGTTCCGATTTCCCGCTGTTTTATAATCGAATTTAAATTGGTATGAATATACTCGATTGGGTCTTCAAGACAGATTATTACGCACTCCTTCTGCCTGTTGATGATATCTACCATTGCCGCCAGCGTTGTTGTTTTTCCACTTCCAGTCGGTCCGGCGATTATGACAATACCCTTTTTTAGCAATGCGAGTTTTTCTACTACATTTGGTAAACTTAATTCCTGAAGAGTTTTCAAGTCAGGCATGATTACACGGAATGTTCCCTCAACATTGCCGCGCTGTACATGAACATTTACTCTGAAACGCAGATCAGGATTAGGTGAAAAAGCAAAATCCAGCTCTTTAAACTTTTCAAACCGGCTGATCTGCTCATCACTTAAAATACTGTAAATCATATTTTTTAATTCAAGCGTTCCTAAAGCATCCACTTCTAGAGGGACAAGTCTTCCATGTAAACGCAGAATTGGCGGACGGTTATAGGTAAGGTGAAGATCAGACGCTTTTCTTTGGGCTGTTACCTGCAGCAATCTGACGATATCCATTGATTCTATGCGCCTAAGGATCTCAGCTTTATTCTCGTTTTCTATATTATCAAAAACAAGACCTATTCCAAAGATGCCTTCTTTGAGTTCTTCAATCCTAACTACTCTACCTGTGGCTTTTATGGGAGCATCAATCTTGGGCAGGCGGAACTCAAGCAATACTATGGAATCCAACGCTAGGGCGGTTTCTACCTCAATGTGCATTCCGTCATTACTGATATCTTTAGCTATTGTGTTTTTTGCGACCGTCGGCTGCCCATCACTGCCTATGAACTGGTATTTTATTTTAATCCTAGAACGAATTCGTGTATTAGCACGCATTTCAGCATAAAAATCTAAAGCACTATCCATATATTCCTCTTTTCCTATCTTCTTATTTTAATTGAAATATCATTTTTTTCAAGGATTTTTTCTAAATCAGATATCAAAGCGTTATTTATGGTAACACTAGCGTCAGCTTGAATTCTTATTTTCTTACCTTTAGCATTAAGCATGGCTAAATGCACAGGGACCTTTCCTGGATTAGAAAGAATTATGTTTTTTATTTTTTGAAAATGTTCCTGATTTCTGTCCAGCTTTGTAATATTAAGATTTATGCTCTCTATTAGAACACGAGAAGCTTGTTCTATCGGAATGATATCCGATGCTATTATTTTAGGCGTATCCTCCTTAAAGTCAAGCTTTCCTTTAATAATAACCACCGCGTCTGGTTGTAAATGCGGATAAGTCTGTTTAAACGTTTCCGGAAAAACAAGTACTTCGATAAAGCTCTCCGTATCTTCAACTCTTAAAATTGCCATCTTTTCCGCTTTGCGTTTAGTAATAGTGATTTTTATTGTTTCTAAAAGCCCGGCAACGAGAACATCGTCTTTTAAATCCTGTTTCTTATGAATATCGCTTACATTAAATATCGCGTATTTCTTTATGATCTTTTTATATTGATCAAGCGGATGAGCTGTAATATAAAATCCCAACATTGCTTTTTCGTAAGAAAGAAGCTTGGGCATCGGCCACTCTTCTGTAGGTTCCAGATCATCCTTGTCGCTTTGATTATGGCCTATTTTTTCAAATAAGAGAAGCTGCCCGCTTTGCAGGTCTTTTTGCATAGCAGAGGCCATATTCATGATTTTTTCCGACCCGTTCATAAGAGCAGCACGATTTGAACAGAAGTGGCTGAACGCCCCGCATTTAACCAGGCTTTCAATAACCTTCTTATTTGTTGCTTTCGCGTTTACTCTTTTGCAAAAGTTGAACAGGGATTTAAAAGGCCCGTCTTGTTTTCTGGCTTGTATTATCAGATCAACAGCTCCCCCCCCCACATTTTTGATTGCCGAGAGTCCAAATCGGATAGCATTTGAGCCGACCACAGTAAATTGTGAAAAACTTTCGTTTATATCCGGTGGAAGAATTTTAATTTTCATGCGTTTGCATTCGGTTATATATCTGGCTACTTTTTCGGTATTGTCTTTTTCACTTGTTAGCAACGCGGCCATAAATTCCACAGGGTAATTTGCTTTTAAATATGCCGTTTGATAAGAAATAAGCGCGTAGGCCGCGGAGTGGCTTTTATTAAAGCCGTATCCGGCGAAAAACTCAATCAGCCCGAAAACTTTCTCCGCGATTGCCCTGTTTACTTTCTTTTTTACGGCTCCATCTACAAAAGTTTTCTTTAAGTTTTCGATTACTTCAGGGATTTTTTTTCCCATGGCTCTGCGTAATAGATCGGCTTGAGCAAGAGAAAAACCGGCAAGTACATTACTAATGCGCATTACTTGCTCCTGATATAAAATAATTCCATAAGTATCTTTCAGTACAGGCTCAAGACAAGGATGATCGTATCGAACCTTTTCGACTGTTTTTTTTCTTTTAATAAAATCATCGACCATGCCGCTGCCTAATGGGCCGGGACGATAAAGAGCCAGTAGAGCTATTATGTCTTCGAATTTATCGGGTTTTAATTTTTTAAGCAGATCTCTCATGCCGGAACTTTCAAGCTGAAAGATGCCTTGTGTTTTAGCTTTTTTAAATAGTTCAAAAGTTTTTTCATCTTCAAGATCAAGATGACTTATGTCGATCTCCTTTTCTGTTGTACGTTTGATAATCTTCAACGCGCTTGAGATGATAGTCAATGTCTTTAACCCCAGGAAATCCATTTTAAGCAGACCTATTTTTTCAAGAGTCTTCATTGTGTAACCAGTTGTTGTCTGGCCGTCTTGAGAACGGTAAAGCGGTATATGTTCATAAAGAGGTTTATCACTTATTACTACACCAGCGGCATGAGTAGACGCGTGTCTGGTGAGGCCTTCAAGAACAAGAGCTGTATCAATAAGTTCCTTAATTGTCGCGTTGGTTTTGTATAAATGTTTTAATTCCGGTTCTTTATTGACAGCGCTTGATAATGTGATGTTTAAATCCGCGGGGATCAGCTTGGCGATCTTATCCGCTTCTGTATAAGGTATGCCTATAACTCTGGCAACGTCACGAATTACACCTTTTGCCGCCATTGTTCCGAATGTTATTATTTGTGCTACATTGTCCTTGCCGTATTTTTCAGTTACATATTTAATTACCTCATCACGTCTTTCATAGCAGAAATCAATATCGATATCAGGAAAGCTTACACGTTCTGGATTTAAAAAACGCTCAAAAAGTAAATCATATTTCAAAGGATCAATCTCTGTTATTCCCAGCAAGTAAGCAACAATACTTCCGGCTGCTGATCCACGGCCTGGACCCACGGGGATTTTTTTGTCTTTCGCGAAACGGACAAAATCCGCGGTAATTAAAAAATAGCTGGCAAAGCCTGAATTTTTTATTACGGTTAATTCTGTGTCCAGGCGAGCTTGAGCAGCACCGGGATTATTCGGGAAATATTTACTGATGTTCTTTTCGCACATATCTCTGAGTACATCTAAGGCACTAATTCCCTTCGGCAGGTTATATTTCGGTAGATGTGTTGTGCTGAAATCAAATTCCATATTACACATCTCGGTAATTTTAATCGTATTAGTAATTGACTCAGGAATCTCAGCAAATAATTCCTTCATCTCCTGCGGGCTTTTCAGATAAAACTCATTTGTGCTCATTCTCATGCGTTTTTCATCAGCAAGATTTGTCTGAGTCTGCAGGCAAAGGAGAACTTCATGCGCGCGGGCCATTTCTTTTTTAATGTAGTGGACGTCATTAGTCGCGACTACACCTATTCCCAGCTCTTTGCCGATTTTAACCAAGCCCTTGTTTGCAATTTTTTGTTCTTTAATGCCGTGATCCATCAATTCAAGGTAGAAACTGTCTTTTTCAAAAAGGTCACGAAACCACTGAGCAGACGAATAAGCATTTTTTACATCACCTGCTACTATCGAGTAGGCGATCTCTCCTTTTAAACAGCCGCTCATACCGATAAGCCCTTTTGAATATTTTGCCAGGACTTCTTTATCTATTCTTGGTTTATAGTAAAAGCCCTCTTGATTAGCTATTGATATAAGACGGATAAGATTTTTATAACCAAGCTCATCTTTTGCCAGCAAGGTTAAATGATGAATGGGTTCTCTATAACCGCTTTCACCCCGGCTAAGACGGCTGGTTTTGGCAATATATGTTTCACAGCCGATAATAGGCTTAATGCCTTTTTTCATTGCTGTAGTATAAAAATCAATCCCACCGAATATATTGCCGTGATCAGTTATGGCAAGGGCAGGCATATCCATGCTGTGAGCATGGTCTAAAAGTTTACTTATCACACACGCACCGTCTAAAAGGCTGTACTGAGTGTGCACGTGCAAATGTACAAAATCACTATGCTTCATGCTACTCCCATTCTATAGTGGCAGGAGGCTTGCTGCTTATATCGTATACTACACGGTTAACCCCTTTTACTTCATTAATGATCCGGTTAGAAACTTTTCCCAACACCTCAGGAGGAATCCTTGCCCAGTCAGCTGTCATTCCATCAACACTTGTTACCGCACGCAGAGCAATCGTATTTTCATAAGTTCTTTCATCACCCATTACTCCAACACTCTTAACGGGTAATAAAACAGAAAGAGCCTGCCAGATATCGTTATAGATTTCCGCGGACTTTATCTCTTGGATAAATCTGAAGTCAGCTTGGCGGAGGATTTCAAGGCGCTGTTTGGTTATCGCGCCCAGTATGCGGATTGCAAGTCCTGGCCCTGGAAAAGGGTGTCTGTCAATCATTTCCTTTGGCAAGTGAAGAGCCAAGCCGAGAAGCCTTACTTCATCTTTAAATAAGAAACGCAAAGGCTCGACAAGTTTTAATTTCATCTTTTTTGGTAGTCCGCCGACATTATGATGGCTTTTTATCAGCGCTGTCGGCCCGCCGAATACAGACTGACTTTCAATAACGTCCGGATACAGCGTTCCTTGCGCTAAGAATTTAACATTTTTTAGTTTTTTTGCCTCTGCCTCAAATACGCGAATAAATAAGCGGCCGATTATTTTCCTTTTTCTTTCCGGAGATGTGACGCCTTTTAATTTTTCAAGAAAAAGTTTCTCAGCATTCACATAGTGGAAGTTCATTTTATAGTGTTTACCGAAAGTAGCGCGTACTTGCTCGGCTTCTTTATGTCTGAGCAATCCGTTATTAACGAAAATGCAGTGCAGACGTTTTTCAAGAGCCTTGTGCAAAAGCAATGCGGCTACTGAAGAGTCAACTCCTCCGCTCAAACCTAAGACCACAGAATCATTCTTGACAAGAGTTTGAATTTGTTTTACAGACTCAGCTATGAACGATTTCATTGTCCAATCACCCCTGCATTCGCAGATCTTAAATAAAAAATTCTTTAAGATTACTTTTCCCTTAGGTGTATGTACAACCTCCGGATGGAATTGTACACCGAATATTTTTAAATCATTGTTTTTAAACGCGGCATTTAGAGAGTTATTTGTATGGGCAATACAGCTAAAACCCAAGGGCAGTCTGATTACTTTGTCTTCATGTGACATCCAAGTTATCATCTTTTTCCCTAGTCCTGAAAAAAGGCTTCCCGTATTATCAATGAAAAGTTCAGTTCTGCCGTACTCACGGTCTGATGATTTTCCTAC
>JAGLQQ010000089.1 GCA_023136735.1 Candidatus Omnitrophota bacterium
AAATCAATATAAATGATTTTTCTATTATCCATGATCATGTAGGCATGAAAGTTATAGCGGCTATAGAAGACTATAAGGCATTCCCTTTTTTGCACAGCACCCGCTTGTATCCGGAATGGCCCTTTTCCAAATTAAACCATATAGAGCAGGGAATAGCTGAGGAAGTGCTTGCGGCGCTTTTAATTATTAGTCCGAAGCATCCGGTGGCAATAGCCGGGGAATATTCCAGCTGGACAATACCTTTAAATTATCAGTTAGTAAGAGAATGTTTAATGGAACTGCGTATTGAGCCGTATCAAGATTACGGCAAAATAACCTTGAAAGGGATAATAGCGCAATATTTCATCTGGGTTATAACAATATCGATACTATTGTTCTTGATAATTATTGCGCTTGGATATGTGGTGTTTTTAAACTCAAAATTAAAGCATTCAAATGAAAAAATAGAGCTTTCTTATGCGCAGCTAAAACGCATAGAAAGTAATTTACGTGAAAGTAAAACAAGGTATAAATATTTATTTGAAAATGCTAGAGATATAATAGCCATAACTGATCTAAAGGGAAATATTATTGCTATAAATAAAACAATAGAACAGAATGGTTTTAAGCGGGAAGATATATTCGGGAAGAATAGGGCGGAGTTTATAGCTCAAGAATATCATCAGCAGGTTCTTGATAACCTTGAACAACTAAAGTCCGGCAAGGTAACCTATGGTCAGATAGAAATGATCACGCCTAAAGGCAGATTGTCTGTCGAGTATAGTGATATCCCGATAATAGAGGGGGATAAAATCACAGGTGTGCAATCTGTACTACGCGACATAACACATCGCAAGGAGCTTGAAAATGCGCAAAGACTTGCCCAACTTGGAAGATTCGTCGCGGCCATGGCGCATGAGGTGAATAATCCTCTGATGATTATATCCGGCCGCGCGCAGCTGGCTTCTATGGAAGATATCCAAAATGAAGAGGTTATGAAAAATCTTGATATTGTAATGAAAGAATGCCAGCGGGCAAAAGATATCATCAACCGTTTGCTTAGGTTTGCTAAGACATCTAAAAAAAATACTGGTAAAATTGAAGTTAATAAAACGCTTAATGAGACAATAAATATCCTAGAGCATCAGTTCAGCTTGGAAGGGGTTATAATAAATTGTAATTATACGGATAATTTGCCTCAGGTAGTATTTAATGAAAAGCAGCTGCAGGAAGTGCTCATGAATCTTTTAACTAATTCCAGAGACGCGATTGTACCAGGCAAAGGAGTGATTGATGTAAAAACTTTCATAGAAGATGACAATGTAAAAATAGAAGTGCATGATTCAGGCAGGGGCATAGACAAGGAGATTCTGGAGAAAATCTATGAGCCGTTTTTTACCACCAAGGAAAAAGGAACAGGATTAGGGCTTTCTGTTTGTCATGGCACGATTATCGACCACGGTGGACAATTAAAGATCACCAGCGTTCCAGGAGTTGGAACTAAGGTAATAATAATACTGCCTGCGGCTTGAAATCGCGGATAGCGGTTAGGAAAACCGAAGGACGATTATCCTTAGCTAATGCTATGGAGGGCAGAAGGACGCGACTTTAAGGAAAAAGTTAAAAGGTCAATGGCTAATAGTCGATGGCTGATGGGAAATGTGTGTGGTATCCTGAAATAGGTTGACAGAAAAGAAGAACTAAAAACGCTAAATATAATACAGGCGTGGGAGTAAGGTATTTAAAAGATTTTACCTCGCGCGTAAGTTTTTCCGCCAAAAAGCAGCGGAACCGATAAAACTTGCAATAGCATCTCCGATTTTTAATAAAGAGGGTAAGCTTATAGGTATTGCGCATATAGCCAAGGATATCAGCGCGATGCGCCGGGCACAAGAGTAAGTTGACCCCAGGATTAAAACCCTTGAAAGATTTCATTCTGTTTCTGTGGGCAGAGAGCTCAAGATGAAGGAATTGAAAGGAAAAATCAAGCTTTTGGAGTTAAAACTTAATAAAGGACAGTGTCAATGAAAAAGAGAAATATATTGAAAATTTTAAAAACCAAGAGATATCTTATCGCGTACATTTTAACTATTGTTATGATCACAGGCAGCGGTCTGGTGCTAGGAAAATTCTTCAATAACTTGGCAAGACAGGAAGTGGTAAAATCTACTGAAGAAAAGGCAAAATTAGTAGTGAATTATCTTGAAAATGTGTTAAATGAAACTGATTATATTGTCAGTTTGCTTGCAAACTCAAGATCGATTATAAATATGTTCGGGTCTGAAGGCTTTAAATTGTTGAAACCTGTCAATGAAACGCTTGATCGTTATGACAAGGGAAAAGAATTGATTTGCTATTTAATGGACATTAATGGACTGACGATTGCTTCGTCTAACCGAGCGGATGAAAACAGCTTTGTTGGTAAAAATTATAAATTTCGTCCTTATTTTAAGGAGGCTGTAAAAGGTAAAAGTAATTCTTATTTTGCTTTAGGAGTGACATCCGGAAAGCGTGGTTATTACTCAAGTGCTCCGGTTAAAAACTTAGAAGGTAAAATAATAGGTGTCGCGGTAGTAAAAAAAATATTTGATATAGATGAAAAGCATTTTAAAGGGTTCAAGGATTATCTATTTGTCAATGCAGATGGGATTGTATTTTTATCAAGCAACCCTGAATATCTTTTCAAAAGTCTGCATCCTTTAAATGAAAAGCAAAAAGATCGAATAAAAGCAGCAAGGCAATTTGGCGCGGGGCCGTTTCAGACTTTACTTAAGGGCCCTATTAAAAAGGGAGACATAGTAATACTTGATTCAGAAAAGAAGATGGTTGTCGCTGTCCCTGTTGGTAATGATGGATGGAGAGTGGTATTTTTTCAAACTATTGGGAATATTATTCTGCATGATTTATTGATTATAATATCATTTTCTATTTCAATAATTCTGGCTAGCGTCTTTTTTTACTTTATCCAGCAAAAAAACAAGCTTATGAAGAGTTTAAGACGCAGTGAACAGCGTTATACTTCTATTTTTGATACAGGGCCTCAGGTCACAATAATCTTTGATGCTAACACTAAGGTAATAGCCTGCAGCCGCAGAATAGAAAATATCCTCGGCTATACTGTTAAAGAAATGATAGGCAAAACAGGATTTGAATTTATACTTAATCCAGACAAACTAAAATGGATGTTAGAAGAGGTTGAGCAAGAAGGCGCGACAAAAAGTAGTGTAATTAAAGCGGTGCATAAAAATGGAAGTATCCTGGATGTGAGCTTTAGCGCGGCTTTAATGCCGGGCCGACTTGAAAAAGAACAGAGAAATATGTTCTGTGTTGTTGAGGATGTTACTGAGCGGCTGAAGAATATCACACATTTGCGAGAGTCAAAGGAGCAATGTGAACAAGCAGCTAAAGAATACAAGCTTGCGCAGGAAGCGACATTGAATATTTTAGAAGACTTGCAGGATGCAAAGAATTCTGTGGAAGCGGATCGCAAAGGGTTTCTTGATATTATTGAAAATAGCTGGGGCGGAATTATTATAGTGGATAATAATGGCTTGGTGAGGTTTGTGAACGAAAGCGCTCAGCGTATTTGTGATTCTGATAAAACAAAAATGATCGACAGGCCGTTTGCGTATGCTGTAAACGCGGATGAAGTTAACAGGGTTAAAATCAAACAAAAAGACGGCAAAAATGTGCTTGTGGAGATCCGGGTGACTCAAACAGAATGGCTGCAGCAGAAAATGAATCTTTTTGTATTGCATGATATAACAGAGCAGGAAGAGTCGAAAAGTATGCTTTTACGCGCGGCAGAAGAATGGAGAAGTACATTTGATGCTATCGGTGATGGGGTATCCTTATTAAACAATGCAGGACGAGTCATTAGATGTAATAGCGCGGCAACCATGATCTTCGGCAAGCGGTTCCCTGATGTACTCAGCATTGATTGCCATGAATTTTTCTATGGAGACCAAAAAGATTCGGATTGTGTAATAGAAAACACAATATCATCAGGGAAAAGGTCGACCCAAATATGCAATAAAGACGGACGCTGGTACTTATTATCTGCAGATCCTCTTGTAAATGAGGGAAAAGTGACCGGAATAGTGCATACAATGTCTGATGTTACAGAGCAGAAAAATGCGGAAGATAAAATAAAAGAAGATTCAGAGTATATTGAAAGTATAGTTGAAACAGCGCAGGCACTTATTATTGTATTAGACAGGGAATTTAAGATCAAAAGCATAAATAAGTTTGCCGAAGACATGCTTGGATACAAACGTGAGGATATTATTGGTTCAAACTGGATAGACTTGGTTATTCCTCTACAGTATAAAGATGAAATTCAGCAGGTTTTTCTTAATTGCTTTGAAGGAGACAGAGTAAGGGGGTATGAAATACCGGTTATTGCCAAAGATGCTAAAGAGAGTATAATTTCCTGGTACAGTGCTGAATTGCAGGATGCAGATGGTAAAATAATCGGTGTTGTAACCATGGGCTATGATGTTTCGCAGAGGAAAGAAATAGAGAAAGTGCAGAGGCTCGCACAGCTTGGAACACTTGTTTCGCATATGGCGCATGAAGTCAATAATCCGCTTATGGTTATTTCGGGACGGGCTCAGCTGTCTCTTATGGAGGAGATCCAGAACCAGGAGGTTAAGGATAATCTTGAGGTGGTCCTAAAAGAATGTAAACGAGCAAAGGATATTATACAGCGCCTTCTCAGGTTCTCCCGTCCCAGCAAAGGAGAACTAAAAGAAGTTGATATTAATAAGTCTCTTGAAGAGGTTGTCAGCTTGTTGGCGCATCAGTTTAAGCTGGAGAATGTTAATATTTTATCTGAGATAACTCCGAATCTTTCTCCTATAAGGGGTGATGAAAAGCAGCTGCAGGAAGTTTTTATGAATTTGCTGACCAATGCTCAGGATGCGATCGCGGGAGAGGGTTCTGTAAAAATAAAAGCCAAAGAAAAAGACGGCTTTATTAAGATAACTTTTGAAGATACAGGCGAAGGAATCAGCAAAAAAGTTTTGGAGAAGATTTTCGATCCATTTTTCACTACTAAGAAAGAAGGTACAGGACTCGGGCTGGCGATATGCTATGGTATTATTAAGGCGCATAACGGGAGTCTTGAGTTTAAAAGCATTGAAGGTAAGGGTGCTACCGCTATTATTTTGCTGCCTGTGTTGAAAGACATCCTATGACGGGGAAAACGCCAGGATGTCTTAATTAGGTATAATCCAGTTTGTGCCTGAGGATTATACCAGGAGGAGGAAAATGCGTAAAATTCTAGCTATTGACGATGAAGTAGGCATATCATCTATACTTGATAAATTTCTGACCAAGAGCGGATATGAAGTGATAATCTCTAATAGCGGCCAACATGCCTTGGACATTATTCGCTCTGATTCGAGCATAGATCTGATAATACTTGATATAAAAATGCCCGGGCTAACCGGTATTGATGTACTTAAGGAGTTGGCATCTATGAACAATAATACCCCTGTAATAATTTTAAGCGGGTCTGTTGGCGTCCAGGAAAACGTTGACGAACTAAATAACTTGGGCTATAATGAGAAAGAAGTATTGTATAAACCTATTGATTTAAATGAACTTCTGGAAAGAATTAAGCAAAAATTTCCAAACAACTAAAGTAGGCCTATGATTTGGAAAAAAATTTTAGTTATAGAAGATGATGTAACTTTGCGAAATAAGTTCTATGAGATTTTTTTTAATAAAGGTCAGGAAGTACACTGTGTTCCCACAGCCAAGGAAGCATTTGCGGTTCTGACTGAGCACAGATTTGACCTTATTTTGCTTGATTACAGCCTTCCTGACGCAAAAGCTGTACAAACTGTGCAAAAAATCCGTGAGTTTAACAGTGATGTCAGAATAATTTTGCTTTATGACCAAGTTGTTCCGGATGATGAAAAAGCATTATTTAAAAGCATGGCGGTTGTTGATCTTATCAAAAAGGACTTCTCAACTCATTTCATGATGAAAGAAATTCTTGAGATTTTGCGCTCATTTTTAGAGGACGACCGACCTAAAACTCCCGCGAAGTTTGCCAAGGCATCTATTCTTGTTGTTGATGATAATGAGGAAATCCGAAAGGTCCTGGAGACTTTTTTGAGTAAAAGAGGTTATTCTGTGCGCAGTGCAGTCTCAGGAGAGGATGCGCTATTTAAAATAAAAATAGAAAAGCCGGAGATTGTTTTTCTCGATTTTCGTATGCCGGGAATGGACGGGGTTATGACCTTGAACCAGATCAAACGCCTTGATGACGCGATAAATGTTATTATGCTTACATCTGTACAGGATGAATATGTAATGGATGAAGTAAGGCGCGAAGGGGCATGTGAGTTTCTGATCAAACCTTGTGACCTGAGCAAGCTGGATGCACTTATAACATCAATTCTTTTACAATCGTAGCTTAAGAAATAGCCATATGTTAGAGAGAGAGATTTCAGTTTTACTTATTGAGGATGAACCTGAGGTCGCGGCTTTGATGAGCGCGATACTTAAAAAAGCAAAAAACATCCAATGCCAGGTCGATATTGCAGGACAGCTTACCTCAGGCATTGATCTTCTAAGCCAAAAAAAATTCAACGCGATTCTACTGGATCTGTCTTTGCCGGATAGTTCCGGGTTGGAAACCCTAAGAAGTGTGTATGCCCGGGCCGGAGGAACTCCTATAGTTGTATTAACCGGTATTGACGATGAGGAAATAGCTACTCAAGCCGTGAGACAAGGAGCACAGGACTATATTGTAAAGGGAAGCACAGATATCAATGGAATGGTCCGCTCGGTTATTTATGCGATTGAAAGAAAACGGTCTGAGGAAGTACTGCGTAAGGCGCATGATGAACTTGAGGAAAAAGTAAGAGAGCGCACGGCTGAATTGCAGCAGGCTAATAAAAATCTGCTTAAAGAAATAGAAGAGCGCAGGGAAAAAGAGGAAGAAGTCCGCATCGCAAACTTTCGTCTTAAAGAGACGCAGTCACAGCTGATACAGGCGGCTAAAATGGAGGTTGTAGGAGGGCTTGCCAGCGGTGTCGCTCATGAAGTCAAAAATCCTTTAGCCATAATCCTGCAGGGAGTAGAGTACCTTGAAAGAAAGATTCCATCAGATGATCAATCTATAGTTACAACTATTGGTTTTATCCGCAATGCGGTTGAGCGGGCGGACTCTATTGTTCGCGGGTTGATGGATTTTTCCTCTATAAAAGAGATGAATATCTCAAAACAGCAGATCGTCCCTATAATTGACAAGGGGCTAATGCTCCTGAAACATCAGTTTGATAAACAGCATATAAAGTTAGAAAAGCAGATAGCAGATAATCTTCCTGATATCGCTATGGACCGCAATAAAATAGAGCAGGTTTTGCTGAACCTGCTCATGAATGCTGCTGATGCTATGCCCAAAGGAGGAACTCTGACATTAAAAATCTATACAAAAGATAATTTACCGGACGCAATGTCGTTAATTGTGGAAATTCTTGACTCAGGTTCGGGAATCGAAAATGATGCGATAGATCAGATCTTTGATCCTTTTTTTACGACAAAAAGAACAAAAGGTGGAACAGGGTTGGGGCTTTCTATAGTACGCAGTATTTTAGAAACGCACAAAGCCGGGATAGAAATAAGTAACAGGCCTGAGGGCGGTGCTCAGATAACCATAACATTTTCAATTTAAAGATAGAGGGCTGATGATGGATAAGAGAAAAATTTTGATTGTCGATGACGAACCTGATTTTACACATATGATTAAATTGAATCTTGAAGCTGCCGGTGATTATGAAGTGCTTACGGAAAACCAGGGAAATAAAGCTCTTGGTGTGGCTAAAGAATTCAAGCCGGACATGATATTTCTAGATATTATTATGCCGGATATGGATGGACCGCAGCTGCTTGCTTTGTTGCGCGATGATGTTGTGCTTAAAAATATTCCGGTTGTATTCCTTACTGCACTTGTAACAAAAAACGAAATAACAGAAGAGGGAGCTACTATTGCCGGAAACATGTTTTTGGCTAAACCGGTCTCGACCGAGCGGCTGATTGCCTGCATCAGGGAAAATTTAGAATAGCGGAAAAGGAGAAAGAAATGGCAAATAAAAAGAAGATCTTGCTTATTGATGATGAGGAGAACTTTTGCTTTTTGGTCAAGCAGAACCTGGAGGATACAGGCGAGTTCAGTGTGGAAGCAGTGAATGATCCTGATAAAGGCATAAAGCTTGCGCATAAAATAGTTCCGGATGTGATTTTGCTTGATATTACAATGCCGAAAAAAAGCGGCTTACAGGTGCTTGAAATCCTGAAGCAAAATACAAAGACAATGGCTATCCCCATAATTATGCTCACCGCTCACTCAGATAGCGATACAAAGCTAAAGGCTTCATATTTATACGGGGATGATTATTTGGTTAAGCCGGTGTCCTATGAGGTATTAAAAGCCAAAATTGATGAGGTTCTTGATAGAAAATCCCGCTTTAAGTAAATGTAAATAAAGTTAGGAGATTAAATGTCTAGTTTGATTTGAATTTTAATCTCAGATGGTTAATTCCCCGTGGCTTGCCCAGTTCCGCTTCAAAAGGATTAGAGAGGGAGCATATCGTGTCGCATAAGCAGGGATTACAGTTAGCGTTGTTTTAGCGGGGATACCCCGTAGCTTGCTGCTGGGAGGATTCATTGATGATGAAGAAGATTTTTGGCTTTTAGTAAAAAGCTGATGAGTTTGAAGTTTTTACTGCTTTTAACGCAACTGAAGGCATCAGTATCGCGAAAGCTGAAAAACCAGATATTATCCTTCTTGATATGATGATGCCAGTGATTTCAGGAGGAGAATTTGCAACTGCTTTAAAAAAAGAAGAGGCTACAAAAAATATACCGATAATGTTTCTTACCGCAGTAGTTACAAAAGAAGAAGTCGGGGTTACAATGAAGGAGATGGGTGATAACCGCTATATAGCCAAACCTGTAAAAACCCAGGAACTTATTGATTCGATAAAGCAGGTAATAAATAATAAATCTTGAATGAGATATGCAATCAAAGAAGGAGGCAGTCAATGGCTGATAATCTACTTGGAAAAATTTTGGCGCCTATTAGCAGTCTGTTTGGACTGAAAAAATTACAAGAGCAAAGAGTAAAGGAAGTTCAGGAAAAGTTTAAAGATAAAAAGATTTATGGACAAACCTCTAACGCGAATTTTTTTGGTTAGAAATCAGTGGGTATGGCTCAAATAAGAGGAAACGGGATTCTGGTACTGGCAGAGGGAGTCTTGTATTTCAAAATGTGGGCTCCTGCGAAGGAATTATCTATACCGTTTACATCTATTACAGGAGTAGAAACACCAAAATTTTTTCTTGGCAAGTCTAAAATGAGACCGCTTTTGAAAGTAAACTTTAAAAATAAAGACGGCAATGATGATGCTGCCTGGCTGCTTGCGAATATGCCTCACTGGCAGCCTGCCATAGAAAAAATAGCAGCACAAAACAATAAATGATTACAGCGATAAAAAAACAGATTACAGTGATTGTCAGGTTCTTTCTGAGATTCCAAACAAGAAAGAACTAAAAAATTTGTCCTGTTGTGCTTATTCTGGTATAATTATTGACTGCTTTAGCAGTCTTTTTTATTTTGACTCTTAAAATATTAGAATTAAATTATGAAAAAAGAAATTTATAACTTACTTGATCAGTATTGGGGATATGAATCGTTTCTTCCTTTACAGGAGGAAACCATAGGCTCTATTCTTAAGGGAAATGATAGTTTGACGGTCCTTCCGACTGGAGGGGGGAAGTCGCTGTGCTTTCAACTGCCTGTATTGCTTGAATCAGGTATGGCTGTAGTTATATCGCCGCTTATCTCTTTAATGAAGGACCAGGTTGACGCGCTTAATGATATAGGGTTAAAATCCGCTTTTTTGAACTCAAGTCTTAATGCGATTGAGCAGGAGACAGTAATAAATGATATCAGGGGCAATAGTATAAAGCTGCTATATATGTCTCCTGAGCGTTTACAGACTACAGCAACGCTTGATCTCTTAAAAGAGGTTGGAGTATCTTTCTTTGTTATTGATGAGGCTCATTGTATAAGCCATTGGGGGCATGATTTCAGAGCAGAGTATCGAGATCTTGGAAAAATAAAAAAGATATTCAAGAGTGCAAGTGTGCATGCTTTTACAGCTACCGCGACAAAAGAAGTTCAGGATGATATTGTGGCGCAGTTAAAGCTTCAAACTCCCGCAATGCATATAGGAGGTGTGGACAGGCCTAATCTCACATACCGGGTATTGCCTCGTTTGCAGATAAAAAATCAGGTTGTTGAGGTCTTAAAAAGACATGATAAAGAGCC
>JAGLQQ010000009.1 GCA_023136735.1 Candidatus Omnitrophota bacterium
ATCAAAAGCTACAAAATGAAGGACTATCTTACTATCTTAGCTGCTGAATTAATTACATCGTCTGAAAAATTTACACCTATCTTCTTAGCTGTTTTTAAATTAATAATCAGGTCATAATACGGATAAGTTCCCACTGGGATAGCCTCAGGAGGAATGCCTTGTAAAATTTTAATTGCTTGAGGGATATTAACCACTCTCGTTGCCTCTTCAAAATTAAACCCCAAAGAAAACAGAGCCCCTTTTTCAACAAGATGGCTCAGACTGACATATGTCGGGACATGATGCTCATTTGCAACTGATATCAATCCTTTCCCGTATGGGGAAACCTGCGCGTCTGCCGTTGTAACAATAACATCTACAATCCCGACCATGCCTTTAGTAACTTCAGCCAGTTCCTCATTTGAGTCAACGCGCTCCGGTATTTGAAAATCCATTATTTTTATTCCCGGCAAATAAGCAGCTGCCTTATGCCAAGACTGGACTTGGGAAACAGGCGCAGGGTCTCTTGGATTGTAAAGCAAACCCAGGACTTTTGCATTTGGCAGAACCTTTAAAAGAGTCTGCAATTGAGTATGAGCAGCTACTGCGCAATAAGCTCCGGTAAAATTTGAATCTGGATGATGAAACGATTTCACCAACTCAGCTTCTTTAGGATCAGCTACGGCAGAGAATAGTACAGGGATCTTAATCTCGGCTTCTTTTATCGCCATTGCATTCGGAGTTCCTGCTGTAAATATCATATTTGCATTTTTTGCCTGTTCCTTAAGACTCTGAATAAATTCCTGACAGCTATCAATATTAATCAACTCTATAAATTCAACTTCCATACCTATTTTATCCGCTTCCTGCGTTAAGCCCGAAACAAATACCTCCCTTACGGCAGAATAATCAGGATTATCGTTATAAATACCAATTATAATCTTTTGAGCCGCGCAGGCATTACTATTAACTTGAATCAGCTGCATTAATACCAGCAGAAAAATCATACAAATATGCTTAATTTTCATCAAACAAATAATCCTTATCTGGGCTGTGAGAGTTTTTCACCCATAGCTGCCGCTTTTTCCATACAGTTAGGTTCTTCCCTAACAATGCCTTTCCCCTCTAATCCAGCGCAGAAAACCTCTCGGCAATATTCAATGCCTACAGTAGTAAAAAAATTTTTGATTATAGCCCTGGCATTTTCAAAAAAATCATTTCTTGAAGATGCCTGCACGCAGATAAATCCCCCCCGCTTAACCATGAGCTCATCTATGGACTTGATTACATACTTAGCTCTCCAGTAGCATTGAAACCTGTCTATCAGCATTTTAAACTGCGCGTTTATGCTTCCGAAATAAATAGGTCCCGCCGCGATTACAGAGTCCGCTCTTAAAATAGCATCGTAGCTCTTTTGGAAGTCGTCCTCTATCTTACATCGTCCGTCATCGCGTACGTCAACACAAGCCTGACATGGTATAAGATTAAGGTCACTTATAATTATTTTCTCAGTTATCGCGCCATTGTCCCGGGCAGCAGCAAGCGCCGCGTCAAGTAAAACATCCGAGTTACCGCCTTTGCGGGGACTAGTCATGATACCAAGCACTTGCACTTGTTTCTGAGAAGTTTTTCTATAAACACGCGAAAACAGATTTCCTGAACTTGACATATTATTTTTCCATCCTATCCGTTGCTGAACATACTTCCTGTGCTCATTGGCGGCCTGTCCCGCCGTTTCTTGGGGGAAGGATTATTTCTTCCTGAGATAAAAAAATTCCGTTATTTAAAAGGGTGGGAAGGAACATTCCATATATCCCGCGCGTATTCAGATATTGTTCTATCACTTGAGAATTTCCCTGATTTAGCAACGTTAATTATGGATTTTTTTATCCATTTTTCCTGTTCATCCTTATATTCACTAGATACCATATTCTGCATTTGGCAATAAGAATCAAAATCAGCACAGATCATAAACGGATCGCTTTGAATTAAGTCATTAACAATCGGATCAAACAAGTCTGGATCCAGATGTGTAAAAAAATGACTTTGAATCAAATCAAATATCTCTTTGAGCATCGGCGAGCGGTTAATATAATCCTGAGGATAATAGCCGTTTTGCTTAAGAGATTGGACTTCGCTCTCATTCATTCCGAATATAAATATATTTTCTTCACCTATCTCTTCACGCATCTCTATATTAGCTCCATCTAAAGTCCCGATAGTTAAAGCGCCATTAAGCATGAACTTCATATTTCCTGTCCCTGAGGCCTCAGTTCCTGCTGTGGATATCTGCTCTGAGAGGTCACTGCCAGGGAATATTTTCTCCGCAAGAGATACTCGGTAATTTTCTAAAAATACAACCCTAAGAATATCTTTAACGCCTTTATCATTGTTTATTATTTCCGCTATCCTATTAATAAATTTAATTATCAGCTTGGCCTTAAAGTAGCCGGGAGCTGCTTTACCGCTAAAGATAAATGTCCGAGGTAGAACAAAAGCGCTAGGGTTATCTTTGATTTTTAAATATTGGGAAATAATATATAATCCGAACATAAGCTGACGTTTGTATTCATGTATTCTTTTTATTTGCACATCGAAAATTGAATCAGGATTAACAATAACATTCGAAGTCTTTCGTATATAATCAGCTAGAGATTTTTTATTCTCTGACTTCACTCTCTTCCATTTACTACGAAAAGATTCCTCTTCTTTAAGAGGAAGAAGTTTTTCAAGCTCATAGAGATTTGTTATCCAGCCATCCCCGATGCTGCTGGTAATTAAATCAGAAAGTTTAGTATTGGATTTTTTCAGCCATCGCCGGGGTGTTATCCCATTAGTTTTATTATTAAATTTTTCCGGCCAAATATCATGAAAATCCTTAAATATCTGCGTTTTTATAAGATCAGAATGCAGAGAGGAAACTCCGTTTACCGAGTAGCTGCCAACAACGCTTAAGTTTGCCATGCGGATATATTTGGGCTCCCCTTCGGCTATTATAGACATCCGTGTTAAGCGAAAACTGTCCCATGGATACCGGTTAGCGACTTCTCTTAGAAAACAATGGTTAATCTCATAAATAAGCTGCAGGTGTCGCGGCAGAAGCTTTTCAAGAAGCGGAACAGGCCACATTTCAAGCGCTTCAGGCATAATAGTATGATTTGTGTAAGCAAAAGTGCGTGTTGTAATATCCCATGCCTCATTCCACTCAAGCTCTTCTTCATCAATTAGAATTCTCATAAGCTCTACAATAGCCAGCGACGGATGTGTATCATTAAGCTGTATAGCGGTTTTCTCCGGAAAAGTACTTAGCTCGGAGTTATCAATTTTAAAACGCCTGATAATATCTGCAATAGCGGCTGCAGTAAAAAAATATTCCTGTTTAAGCCGCAGTTCCTTACCTTGAATAATTATATCATTAGGATAGAGTACTTTTGAAATATTCTCAGAGAAGACCTGATCGTAAACAGCACGTTCATAATCGCCGTCATTAAAATATTCAAAATCAAATTCTTCAGCACTGCGCGCGGACCAGAGCCGAAGAGTATTGATCACATCGTTTTTATAGCCCGGCACAGGCATGTCATAAGGAACTGCCAAAACATCTTTTGTGCCTGCCCAGACAACTCTAAGTTTTCCGTGTCGATCATGAAAAGATCGAGTTTTCCCGTAAAAACGTATCTTAACTGTGTACTCAGGCCTGGCAAATTCCCAGGGATTACCCAATTTCAACCATTCATCCGGAAGCTCTACCTGATATCCATCAACAATTTTTTGATGAAAAATTCCATAGTCATAGCGGATCCCATACCCATACGCGGGAATTCTAAGGGTAGCCATAGAATCAATAAAGCAAGCCGCTAAACGCCCTAGTCCGCCGTTACCTAAACCCGCATCCGGCTCCTGGTTATAAATATCATCTTCATTGAGTTCCAACTCTTTCAATGCGTCTTTGGATTCATCCCATAAGCCAAGATTTAGAATATTATTTCCCAAAAGTCTTCCAATAAGAAATTCAAGAGATAGATAGTACACTCTTTTAGGATTATTTTTATGATAAGATTGCTGTGTCATTATCCAGCGTTCGACTATTCTGTCTCGTATTGCCATAGCCATCGCCATAAAATTATCATGGCTCGTAGCAGAATATTGATCTTTAGCCAGAATATATTGTCGTTTGTCTTTAAAAGAAAGCTCAATGCCCTCTTTGGTCATATCTCTTTTGACCGCTATCCAATTGTTTTTTTTCCTAGGCATAATACTCTACTCCTATAATAAGTGATTTTACTTATTTTTGACACTGTTTAAATTCAATGATCCCAAAGCTATAAGACATAAGCAATATTATACAAAAATTAGGTAAAAGAAGTCAAAAGTAATCTAAAAATTATGGTTCTTTCTTGTTTAAGGTAACGAAAGAACCTGCTCACCTAATTCTTTCCCAAAAATAAAAAAACACTACACAGGAGAATCTTCATGCTGTGTAGTGTTTTAACTTGTTTGTTTTGATATAAATAAGTTACTTCTTCTTTTCCTTTGCCTTGACCTTTTCCTCAATAATCTTCTCGGCAATCGAAAAAGGAACTTCTATATATTTTTCAAAATGCATAGAGTAATTAGCTCTTCCGCTTGTTATTGACCGCAGGGCACTTGCATACCCGAACATCTCAGAAAGAGGCGCTTCAGCTGATACAGTCTGCTGTTTATTCTTAATTTCCATTCCCAGAATTTTTCCCCGCCTTGAGCATATATCACCGACTACATCGCCTGTGTGTTCCTCCGGCGCATTTATTTCAAGAGACATATGAGGCTCAAGTAAAACAGGCGCAGCCCTTAAAAAAGCACGCTTAAAACAAGCTGCCGCGCAAATTTTAAACGCCATTTCAGAAGAATCAACATCATGTGATGACCCGTCAACCAAATCAACACGCACATCAACCACAGGATATCCGGCAAAAACGCCCCTTTGCATCGCGCTGATTATTCCTTTTTCAACCGCCGGAATATATTCCCTTGGCACAGAGCCGCCTGTTATCTTGTTCTTGAATTCAAAACCCTCCCCTGGTTCCGCGGGATATATTTCAAGTTCCACATGAGCATACTGCCCTTTACCGCCAGTCTGTTTAATATGCTTATAATTTTCACTTACATTTTTTGTTATCGTTTCTCTATAAGCAACTTTAGGCTGTCCGACAACAGCATCCACCTTAAACTCATGCTTAAGTCTATCAACAATAATTTCAAGATGTAATTCACCCATACCCGAGAGAATAGTTTCTTCTGTTTCCTTATCTGATGAAACCGTAAAAGTAGGATCCTCTTCCGCAAGACGCATAAGGCCTTTACCAATCTTATCCTGCTCAGCGCGGCTTGCCGGCATGATGCTTAAAGACATAACCGGTGCCGGAAATTCTATTGCTTCAAGTACAACCTGATTATCCGGGTCACAGAGAGTATCTCCTGTTACCGTATTATCAAGCCCGACAACAGCCGCGATATCTCCGGCATAAACAGCTTCTTGTATTTCTCGGTCATTCGCATGCATTTGCAAAAGCCTTCCCACTCGTTGTTTTTTACCTTTTGTTGAATTATATATATACGTTCCAGCTTTTATTACGCCTGAATAAACTCTAAAGTAAATTAATTTTCCCATATGCGGATCAGACTGAACCTTAAAAGCAAGCGCGGAAAACGGCTCATTATCATCCGGTTTTCTAGTTATCTTTTTTTCCAAATCATCCGGTTCATGGCCAACAATAGCATCAAGATCAGCCGGGGACGGCAGATATACAGGCACAGCATCAAGTAGTTTCTGCACTCCTTTATTTTTAAACGCAGAACCGCAAAACACAGGAACTATTTTATTAGCTATAGTCCCTTTACGTATAGCCTTCATCAAATCTTCTTGGGTTATTGAGTCTTCATCCTCCAGATATTTTTCCATAAGGCTGTCTTCAAGTTCCACGGCTTTTTCAACCATAATATGGTGATATTCCTTCGCCTTTTCCTTGTAATCATCCGGGATATCATCAACATGGAAATTTTTTCCCAAAGAATCATCATCATAGATAACCGCTTTCATTTCCATGAGATCGATTATGCCTCGGAAATTATCCTCCACCCCAATCGGTATCTGCAGCGGTATAACATTCGCGCCAAGATTGTCTTCTATGTTTTTTATTACGCTGAAAAAGTCCGCTCCGATACGGTCCATTTTGTTCACAAAAGCAAGCTTAGGGACTTGATACTTATCAGACTGTCTCCAAACCGTTTCTGACTGAGGCTCCACTCCTCCCACAGCGCAAAAAACTGCTATTGCCCCGTCAAGAATACGCAGACTTCTCTCGACTTCCACAGTAAAGTCAACGTGGCCGGGAGTATCGATAATATTAATTTTATGATCATTCCAAAAACATGTTGTTGCCGCCGATGTTATCGTAATGCCGCGTTCCTGTTCCTGCTTCATCCAATCCATCTGTGCCTTACCGTCATGCACTTCTCCGATTTTATGCGAGCGCCCTGTATAAAATAAAATGCGTTCTGTTACCGTGGTTTTACCAGCATCAATATGCGCCATGATACCGATATTCCTCACCTTGCTCAGATCTATTAATCGTGCCATTTTTCTCATCTCCTAATTTGTTTAGTCAGTATTTATTACTAAAGTGTTGTATTATAACAAATTAAATCATTAAAGCAAGAAAACAGTTATATTTTCCCGTGTTTCATAGTTTACTCCTTTTTGCGCTTTATGCAATAAATTTATGAAATAACTGCTTTTTAAGACACTTTCCTGTTTTAACGTTTTATTTTTATGCGGTTTAAAGGAATGACCTGTATTAAACACAAGCCTGCAAATACATATATCTCCCTAATTCCTAAATAAAATTCCACGAAAGAAGATTAAGACAGGGTAGTAAGTATTTAAAAAGAATTGGATAATCACTTAAAGGGTG
>JAGLQQ010000090.1 GCA_023136735.1 Candidatus Omnitrophota bacterium
TTGAACTTGCTGGCACTTGGAGCAAATTTTACATTCTCTCGTAGTGTTCTTATCTCATCAATACCCCGGTTGGAGGCGCCGTCTATCTCCATCACATCCATGCTTTTACCCGCGGTGATCTCTTCACAGGCAATACATTTGTTACATGGTTTTTTTGTCGGGCCCTTTTTGCAGTTCAATGCTTTTGCCAATATGCGCGCTGTTGACGTTTTCCCTATTCCCCTTGGCCCGGAAAAAAGATAGGCATGGGCAATGTTATCTTGTCCAATAGCGTTTTTCAAAGTAGTAGCAATGTGCTCCTGATCTATTATTTCGTCAAAATCCTTGGGCCGGTATTTCCGTGCATACGCAAGTTTAGACACTACATCACCTCCGGTGATTAAATTACAAATTACGAATTACAAATATATATTCAAAAAATTACTGTGAGCAACTGCCCTACCCATATATCTATCAGTCTATTAATAAGCAAATTTAACAATATAAACCATATATCCTGAATATAATAACAGCAATACAACTCCATGTGCCTTTTGCAGGACAAGCTTCTTTCTGGTGAACAAAAATATTAATAAAGCAAACCCTATAACAAGCGGCATAGTCACTAATTTCGTCTGGTTATCAATCTTAAGCGGGCTGAGTACTGAGGAAAATCCCAGAACCCAAAGCATGTTTAAAACATTCGCACCGATTACATTGCCTACAGCAAGCCCGCCCATTTTCTTTAGACTAGCGACAACCGCAGTAACCAGCTCAGGCAGTGATGTTCCTATGGCGATCATCGTCACAGCCACAACTATTTCAGGGACTTTAAAATAACTTGCAATAGCCACACCTGATGGAATAATCGCATATTTTGCTGCAGCTATTACTCCTGCGGAACCTAAAACGAACTTCGCAATGTCTTTATTTATAGATTTAGTTTGTATGTCCTCTCTATCTTGCCGGGATTTTTTGTTTTTTAACTCCCTGGCAATTATATATCCGAAAAAAACTACCAGTAAAGAACAAAGCATAACCCCATCAGAAAAGCTCAACACTCCATCCTGCATTAAAAAGAACACAAAAACGCAAACCCCAATTAAAAAAACCAGCTCCTGCTTGATAAGTCGAGGGTCAAACCGCAGCGTTCTAATAATTGCGGCTACAGCTAAAATTAACCCTATGTTTGCCAGGCAAGATCCCGTTGCATTCCCTAAAGCAATTCCACCTGAGCCCATTTTCGCAGATAATGCAGACACCGCAAACTCCGGCATTGTTGTAGCAATACTGACAATCGTAAGACCGATAATAATTCGAGGGATTTTAAAAAAAGCAGCAATTGCCTCAGCTGCGCTTGTGAATAAATCAGCACTTTTTACAATTACAAGAATTCCAACGACAAGGATTATAAAATCTTTATATATACCCAATAGTATTCCTCGGAAAAGCAGTATAACAGGGAAGTCTTTAAACATGTTAAATCTTTGTTTATCTTAACTCAAACCACGGATAAAGTCAA
>JAGLQQ010000091.1 GCA_023136735.1 Candidatus Omnitrophota bacterium
TAAGGCGGACGAGAATGCCTGTCCGTTAATATGCCTAGAGTCTTTTCCTAGACATCCTCCTTGATACCTTCTAATTCCTCCCACCTCTTATAAAGCTCTTCGAGAGATTCTCTTATCTTGTCAACTTTTTCATTAAGCTGTTTAATTTCATTTTTATCTTTCTGATAGAATTTAGGCTGGGCCATAACATTAAAAATCCGCTCGCGTTCAGATTCCATTTTTTCAATCTTTGCCGGAAGATTTTTTAATTCAAGGGCCTCTTTATACGAAGGATTTTGGGGTTTTACGGTTTTATCATACTGACCCTTTTCTTTCTTGGAAGAATCCTTAACCTTTTCTTTGTTTTTATCTGGTTTTCGCTGAATCAACCAATCATCATAACCCCCCGGATATTCATTGATTCCACCAGCACCATCAAGAACTATCGTAGACGTTGCGATATTATTTAAAAAAGCCCTGTCGTGGCTTACCAGAAAAAGTGTTCCGGAATATTTAAGCAGCAATTCCTCTAATAGCTCAAGTGTTTCAATATCCAGATCATTAGTTGGTTCATCCATTACCAGAACATTAGACGGTTTAGTAAAAAGACGCGCAAGCAGTAATCGATTGCGCTCACCGCCGGATAAAACCTTCACGCGCGTCTTTGCTCTATCGGGTGAAAAAAGAAACTCCTGTAAATAGCCGAAAACATGTTTTGTCTTTCCGTGTACAGTGATCATGTCCGCAAGTCCGCAGACATTTTCTTTAACACTCTTTTCCCCGTCTAATGCTTCTCTAAGCTGATCATAATATAAAAGATCGATCTTCGTTCCTAACTTTACCTCACCTTTTTGAGCCTCGAGCTGTCCAACTAAAATTCTCAATAATGTAGTCTTGCCTGAACCGTTCGGACCGATCACCCCAATTTTATCTCCGCTCATAACGCGTGTTGAAAAATTTCTAATAAGGCATTTATCCCCCCAGGCAAAACAAATGTTTTTTGCCTTAATAACAAGTTGGCCTGAACGTCCTGATTCTTCTGCCCTCATTTTAACCTGGCCAATCACCTGCCGCTCGGCTTTCTTTTCTTGCCTCATAATCTCAAGCGCTCGCACTCGGCCTTCATTTCGTGTCCGACGGGCCTTGATCCCTTTTCTTATCCAAACTTCTTCCTTTGCCAGTTTTTTACCAAACTGTGCACGCTGAGCAGCCTCCACATCCAAGGCTTGTGCTTTGCGAGCCAAAAAAGTTTTATACCCGCATGGCCACTTGAAGATCTTTCCCCGATCAAGCTCAACTATACAAGTTGATAAATTATTCATGAAAGCTCTATCATGAGTTACAAAAAATAAAGTACCTTTATAACTTTTTAAAAATTCTTCAAGCCAGATAATTGATTCAATATCTAGATGATTTGTTGGTTCATCTAAAAGTAAAATATCAGGACTGAGAACTAAAGCCTTTGCTAATAAAACCTTTCGTTTCTGCCCTCCTGATAAATGTTCAAAATTGCTATCAGGATCAAGTTTCATCTGAGTAATCGCGTACTCGACCTGATTATTAATAACCCAGCCGTTAGTATGATCCATTTGATGTTGAAGATCATCAAGTTCGCGTAATAATCTATCGGAATGTTCGGTTTCAAGCAGATGGCTGACATGATGATAGTCCCTTAAAATCCGCGCGCGTTCACCAAGCCCGGAAAGGACAATATCAAATACATTACCGCTGAGATCAATAGGAATTTCCTGAGGAAGATAAGTTAGCTGAACACCTTTTTGATAAGAAATCGCGCCTGAGCCTACAGCTATCTGCCCAGCTATAACCTTCATCAGCGTAGTTTTGCCAACACCATTTCTTCCGAGCAAAGCTACACGCTCCCCAGATTCAAGCTGAAGATTTAAATTATCAAACAAAAGCGGCCCGCCAAAGGCTAATGAAATATCTTTTAAACTTATTAATGAGATTGTGGTCAAGCCTCTATTGAAATATACTGTGCGAACGGCTAAGAGCTATGACAATGTAGTAGATAATAGAGAGTTCAATTTGTTAACAACAGTGTCTTTAGTTAGGTTGCTGCTAACCTCAACGATTCTACCATTTTTTGTATATACAACCGAAGGAAGATTTACCTGCCCAAACTTTTTGCAAAACCCCTTATTGTCGCAGGCATCACCGAGCATTCGGCAAAGACTCTCACCTTTGTAGGCATCAATTACATTTAGTTTTACTTTATCTTTATATTCTTCTTCTATTTTCTGCATACGTAAAAGAATTTCACGTCCTATAGCATCAATCGCGGAATAGATATAGATCAACCCGACTTTATCTTTTTGTAAAATTTTATGTTCAAAAGTTTCCATATCAGATATGAACTTCTCCGCGTTGACTCCTGCTATAGCTCCATCACCCACACATGTTGCTACCTGGCGTAGTTCCTTATCTCTTACATCTCCCGCGGCAAAGACTCCAGAAACATTAGTTTCCATTCTATCGTTGGTTTTAATATGCCCTAATTTATTTAGATCTATCATTCCTTTTAAAATCTCTGTATTAGGAATATAACCAATAAATAAAAAGCATCCATCTACGCTAACTTCTTCTAATTCGCCTGTTTTAAGGTTTTTTAAAACTACCTTATCCAAATGTCCGTCTCCTTCAAATGAGTCTACCAACGTATTCCATTTGAATTCCATCTTTGGATTAGCAAGAGCCTCTTCTTGCGCTATTTGATTAGCATCCATAATGCCTTCATTATGAAGGACAGAAACAACTACTTTATTGGCAAATTTTGTGAGGAACATTCCTTCTTCAATAGCCGCATCGCCGCTTCCGATTACCATTACTGTCTTGTCTGTATATTGGGCAGCATCACAGGTGGCACAAAAAGAGATGCCTTTATCATAAAGATATTTTTCTTCATTTTTTGCCTTTGTTAAACGCGGTTTTCCTCCTGTCGCGATAATTACGGACTTCGCGTGAAAAATATTACGAAAGGTCTCTACATGATGTCCATCTATTCCAAATCTAACAGTTTTTACATCCGTTAATTTTATCTTAACACCCATACGTTTAGCTTGTTTTTCAAACTGCTTCATGATATTAGGCCCAGTCTCTCTATCTGGGAAACCAGGATAATTCTCAATCTCGCTCGTATAGGTTGCTAAGCCGCCAAGTAAAGATTTTTCAATAATCAAAGTATTAAGTCGTGCTCTCGCGCAATATATTCCAGCAGTAAGTCCCGCGGCTCCTCCGCCAATAATGACAACATCATAATCTTCACTCTTTTTTTCCATTTTAAATCCTTTGATTTTTTATCCCGCGTGCTTTGATAACCCCGACTTTAAAGCCGGGGATTAAAGTAAATCCGCGGGATTCCGCTCAGAAATCCCGGGCTTTCCTTCGACTGGCTCAGGATGGTGAGCGAAGTCGAACCATAGCCCGAGTGAGCTTCATTTCATGAAAAATTTAACTAGTAATTTACTCCCAACGGCTCCACCAATAAAAATAAAGCAAAGAAAAACCCAGCCATGTAATGACATAGAAGCTGTTCCACTAAATAAGGCTCCGATATTACAACCCAATGCTGTCATCGCGCCATAGCCCATAAATAACCCGCCTAAAGCAGCGGCAGCAACCTGTCTCCATGACTTGATCATTTTAATTTTAAATTGTCCTGCTAAAAGTGATGCCAGTAATGCTCCAATAATAATAGCAAAATTTCTAACTGAACCCGGGTTTCCCCAAAATCCTTTATTAAGTAATGCTAAATTTTTTGGATTTTTAAAGAATGCCCATGTTTCAGGAGATGCTCCAAGAAAATCAGCTATTATTGCCCCCCAGTAGTGAAACACTCCACTTACACCCCAAGCTTTTCCAGAAGCAGCTAAGATGGCAATATTTAATACTCCAAGCATAACAGCGCCTACATAATATGGCCACGGATCCTTTAAAAAACGTTTATGCAGACTAGAAACCAGAGAACTTTGTTTTTCAGCGCTCATTAAAAAACTCCTTCTTATTAGTTTGTTTTTTCAATAAAAACTTCCCATTGACCTTCGCCGGTCTCTTCTGTTTCAACATTATGCTTAGCTTCACGAGCCCATTCCGGAAGATTTTTCATCGCGCAACTATGATCTATTTGTACAATTAAAAGGTCTCCAACTTCTATTTCCTTTATAGCCTTTTGTGCTTTTACGAGAGGTATGGGACATGCTTCACCTAGACAGTTTAATTCTTTTTCAGCCATGACTAAATGCTCCTTTGTTTTTGTAAATTTATTATTTTTTATATTTCTTTGCGATCACATCTACTAAGAGGAAGCAAGCTAACAATAATCCAAAATGTAAACATAACGCGGGAAACCACCCAAAGGTTTCAGGTAAATATACAGTCGGTGATTTTGAGATAGAAATACCTTTCCAGAAAGGTCGATTGTAAATCCCAAGCATTACCCCTGTAATAAAAAAAGCTAATGCAACGATTTGCATTGTGAAGCCTTCTCCAATACGCATCAAAGTTCCAGACGCGCATCCACTAGCAATTACCATTCCAACACCAAAAAGGAAAGCCCCCACAGCTGTATGCAAACCAACAGGTTTAACAAAGAAAAAGGCTCCTGAAGTGGCTATCGTTGCACCTTTAGCAAGTAAAGTATAGTGAATAGCCGCGAATCCTGCTGAAGCCACCGCGATAGCAATAATAACTGATTTTGCCAGTGATGAACTACCTGTAAGCAGGGGATCCCTCACTGCTGCTGTAAAACAAAAGCGTGAACGTTGTAAAGCAACACCAAACAAAATTCCGAAAATCCACATAAGGGATACTTTAGGAGAAACGTTTGCCTGTAAAACGTAACCTATGACTATTACAGCGATCAATAAAAGTATTCCTATGCCGATTTGAATTCCTCCGTTGCTGCTAGTATTGACCTGGCTTTTTCTATTAGTTCGCCGGGCTTCTCTTGCTGCGCTAATCGCGGATTGATTTTCCATTCATCCTCCTTATTAATAGGGTT
>JAGLQQ010000092.1 GCA_023136735.1 Candidatus Omnitrophota bacterium
TTAAATAGCCTGCCCGACAAGAATGCTTTTATCTACCTGTCCGGGGCAAAATAAAGGTTGGCTGCTCTGCCGGCTGATTTTAAGCATATTCTCTAATTTTGCCTGTCTTAACACGTAGGGATTAGCATTTTTAGCATACACACCTGTTTCAATAATAAAGGAATTAACTGCCCCGGGGATTAATTTGCCTACGAATTTACCTTCTTCAATCAGCCCACGAATTCGGGTAGAAGAAATTCCAACCTGATATCTCGGAAGCTTACATTTATACGGGTAAATCCCCGCATTACATTTACTGTTTTTCTTATATTCCGCGGCATCTTCGATTCTTTTTCCTTCTCTATCCATAACAACAAATTTATTATACGCGAAAAGCTCCTCCATCTCTTCCTCAGAATGCATATTTAATGTTGCCCTCATCGCGTCCACACCGACAATAAAGTAGTTCTCTACTTCCTGTCCATAAAAGTTCTTATAATACCCTCGAATTGCTTCGCCCATTTTTAAGTACAAACCGGTATTAACCATTAAAAACTTATCCGGAACACCTTTGCCTTGCTCATACAATTCATCTAAGGCCGCTTTAAGCGTAAGCACTCTATCCTCAAGAGACATTCCTTTAATAGATTTTCGGACATGGTGGGTACCCAGCAATACAATTATTTCATCCAGCTTTTCGCCTCTTGGCAGTTCAATTTTTTTCGCCATGGTTACCAGCTCAAGATGGGTATTATGTAATGGATTAGCTGTAAGGGCAACAATCCCCACTCGAGTAAACTCTTTTCGTTTTTCTATTTTTCTGTATTCGGCAACAGAAACAGCAGCCGGAGTGTTAACAGAATTTACCTGTTCGATAATTTCACGTACTTGTTTCCATCGCGAAAAACAATTTCGCGCGCTCCATTCATTTGCCGCTAATACATCAGCCGCGAATCCATCCCACTCCTGATCGTCGAGCACCTTTGCCGCGCGAGCTATATTCTCAAAGAATTCTAATTCCCGCGGATTATTCTTGATCCTTTCCATAGTTTTCCAGCGAATCAGCCAAATAAACTGCTGAAGAAATCTGGCCCTTAACATCTCCGGAATCGCTCTGATTTCCTCCTCACTTAACGGATATCCTAATTTCTGTGCGGCCCTCTGATAGTCAATAACCCATTTCTTTAATTCCTCTATATTAAAGACCGCCCCATCTTTATTAAGATCATAAAACAAACTGCGCGCAATATCGTAAATCCGCGCTTCTTCCCGCGCTGTATCCCAATCACAAACAAGCGTTATCTTTTGTTTTTCATTTTTTTCTTTTTCATATAAAACGTTTTCCGGCCGAAAATCACCATGAATTATACACCGGGGTAACTTTTCATATTTCCCTTCTAAATTTTCGCTCAAAACACCGATCTGTTTTTTAAAAAAAGAATAATTATTAATAAAAAACTTTTCCGCCGGATTTAATGTTTCAATCTTCCTGTCTTGTAATTCATCGTATCGCATGCGGAGATTTTCTTCTCTTTTATCTATTCCGTTAAATTCAAGAATTGTATCGGTTATTCTTTCTCCTTGAACCGGTTTAAAACGTTTATCCATAGTATAGGCATTCAGTTTTGCCAAAAATTCTGCCCCATCCTGCTTCATTTGGGGAGTTAAATTATCAAGGCTTACAATCTCCCCCTGAATATGCTTATATAAGGTAAAAATATCTTCCTCTTCCAAATACACAGAGGTTCCTTTACGGGTAAGCATAATCTCTGGTATTACAAACCCTTTGCCACGACTAAGCAAATATTTAAATAATTCGGCCTCCCATAAAGTCCCCTTTCTGTCCCAACCCGACTGTCTGAGCACTACTTTTTCAATCTTTTCGTCCGCGTCTTTCTTTTCTAAAATAAGAACGTTGCTATCATACCCTTCCTCCGGAACCACTTTGTTTTCCTGCTCTGCTTGCTCCAGGCCATAGCTTTTGGCGACATTTTTTATTTTGTTTCGATTAATAGTAACTTTTGCATCACGATGAATAGCCTGTTTTCTTTTTTGCCTTAATTTTTTAATTACCCGCGGTAAGCATTCAATAATATCACTGGCAATAAGTCCGGCATCTTTTTCCTCTGCCGCTAAATCCGCGGCCCGGCTATGCATATAAACCCCTAATCTAGCCGCGTCATAAACAGAAAGACCCTGGCCGATTAAGCTTGAGATGACCCCGCTAAGCACGTCTCCTGTGCCGGCAGTAGACATATTGCGATTACCCGCTGTATTAACGCAAAGATTGCCCTCGGGATCGGCAATTACTGTCGGTTGCAGTTCATCTCCTTTTAATACGACAACAACATTATAGGCCGCGGCAAATTCCCGGGCCGAGTCATGGCGGTGTTTTTTGATATAATCAATGGATTCACCTGTTAATCGAGACATCTCTCCCAAATGCGGGGTAATAACCACTTGGCCCTCAGAATGACGCAAAACTGATGGTTTTTTTGCTATAGCATTAAGCCCCCCGGCATCCAGAACAATAGGGATCTTTACTTCTCTAAGAAGTTTATAGGCCATTTGGCTTGTTGAATCCTTGTCTGTTTTTAATCCCGGGCCTAAAGTTAAAACTGATATTTTTTTATGCTTAATATTCTCAAGGATTGCCTCTGCTGAAGACAATCCGAATACTTTTTCATTTTTTTCTAATCTCCTTGTTTGAAATCCATAATAACAATACGCGATTAGGTTTTTCATTCTCGCCCATATTCCATTTTTTAAATAGGGTAATAAAACAGGCATAACTTCTCTTAGCTTGGCCTGATTAAAATCCGAGACTAAATGCTTCATCACCCCTCCATAGGCCACGCCTGCGCCGCTGCGCATCGCTGCCTCTGTCGCTAACTGCACTGCTCCCATATATTCGACATCCCCGCCGACTATCAACACCTTGCCTTTTTTGTTTTTAAAATCATCCGGGCTGCCCTGGGGCATTAAAAAAGCCGCTCCTTCGGCAGTAATCTTCCCCTCTTTCCAATCTTTATCCAGTCTCGCGTCCAGGAACAAAACAATTTTGGGAAAATCCACGTCCCTGGTTAATATGGCAATATCCTGGTTCCAACGCTTAGTCTGCCGCGAAGGAGTAAAATTATATACCCGCACCGTAAATCCTAATTCAGAAAGAACCTTAACCGCTTCTTTTATGCTGTAATATTGCCAGCTTTCTTCGCGCTCTACGTCCCAACGCGGATCGTCCACATAAAGATATTCACAGACAAAACGCAGAAAATCCTGTTTGGACAGTTTAACTCTATTGCGAAAAAGCCCGAAAAGGATTTTTTTAAACCGTATCTTTTTCGGCAGGAATTCTTTGGCAAAACGGTAAAATTTCTTCCGGGTATCCTTGTTTTTAAACCGAATACTTATCATTTCATCACGTTCATCATCAGCTACCTCTGTCCCATCATACCAAAGCAAACGCCCGTGCGGTTTTAAAAGCGGCTTAACATTCTCCATTGTTTTTCTTACATATTTTTTCCCCAATTCCACATCAACCGGTTTTGAAGTATCCTGGTCTTCACGTCCATACACACTAAAAATCTCATGCCCGACATTAACCACAAAAACAACGTCAAACCGGCCGGCAAGATCACTCAAATTTCCCCCTACTATGTCTCTTCTGCTATAGTGGACCCCCGAAGCAGCCTGCTTTGCCTCGTCAATAATATCAGGATTAACATCTGTTGCCATATACGTTATATTCGGGTTATCAGGAAACCTTTCTTTTAAAACCCGCAGTTCAATGTCCTGTCCGCAGCCTATAGAGAAAACCGCTACCTTTGCTCCTTGCGCCAATAATGTTTCTATCTCCTGAGCCGCCTTATCCATAACCATGCCCTTGCCTTCTTTTATCTTACAAGAAGCCATCATATCTGCTAAATATTTATCCAGCGTCTGCCCTTTAAGCTGGCCCTGAGCGTATTCCTCGAACCGTTCATAAAGATAGTCACGTTTTATCAATTCCTGCACAACCGGAGGAACAAGCCCTTTGATAGAATCCCCTTTTTTTAAATGGATTCGCGCCAAAGAAGAAGTAACATCCTTATATTTCTTATCAAAAGACATTCGATGCAAACTACCCGAGTATTTTTCGTCATATTCAGGATTTTGGGCCAGAAAACTATCCAGATTCTGCCCTTGCCGATCGGCAATTATGAAGTTATAATCATCAAACAACTTGTTTAATACCTTTTCTTTTTCCTGATATTGCCAGCTACTCATCCGGTTAAAAGAATTTATTCCCATAACAAAATAAATATCCGCCTTAGGAACTTCGTTTTTTATCCTGCTGCCAATATCATGATACAAAGTATCCTCACAAAGCATAACCTCATAATCTTGTTTATCTTTTACGTACAGTCTCAGCATCTTTTCTCTTTGTTCTAAACTTATTCCTTCGACTTCATCACCTTGCGCGTAATCAGTAAGCACCAAAATAACTTTATCCAGATTATGTTCCTTTTTTGCCTTTTCAATCATTGCTTCCATGGAAACAGTAATCGGATTAAAAGAGCTGACTAAAACCCCAACCCTATGCCTTTCCCAGGAAGAAAATTTTCTTATAGAATCAAGATTACAAGCTAAACCTCCAAACCCCGATTGAAATGACGGTATTTGAACACAGCTCTTAGGGCTCAAACAGCTGATATCCCCTTCCCCGCACCAGGAGCGGGGAAGAAAACTCGCCAAGATAAGCCCATGAATCAATAGTACAGTTAATAATCTGTATGCTTTATTTCCACGAATATTCATATTTTAATTCATCTTTTGATTTTAATTTCTTGCCAATAAAACTGCGGTAACCCCTTATTGCTATATTGCGCGCGCGATAAAACTTTCGGCTTCTTTGGATAAAAAAAGTTTTTTACAAGGGGTAGAGTCATCGATTCCCCTTCCGGAATTAGGAGTATCCCTTCTTAAGTCTTTTATCCTCCTATACTGCCAGTTCTTATACCCCTGTTGAATTTGACTCAATTGCGCAGAAGATACCGGTAAAAATGATTTATCATATATCGCCGCCAGAAGTTCCTTATTATAAGCCGCTTTATTTTCAGGATAATCAGACTGCAGGCCTAAAGGCGAGCTTACTAAAGGATCGCTCGATAATGTGAACTTGCCATGAGCATCACTTTCCGGGATAAATAAAAGGTTAAACTTTTTAAAAAAAGGATGATCATTATTCAGTAAATCCACATAATTCTTTATATCCCCTCTTAAGCCGCTTCTTCTAAGTTTATGACTATAATAAGCTATTCCTAAAATAGTAGAAGGCGAAATATTCTTATCAATCACATAGCGGGCAAGCCGCTCTAAAATTTCTTCAAAAGCTCCTTCCTTTTGTTTTATAATCTCATTTGGATGCGCAATCGCTATCCTGCCGTTTAAGTTAGCGGCAAGTTTAAGCACATCTTCAACCGTAGGAAGTAATTTTTCATGTTCTTTAGAACGTTTACCTAATCCTTTTTTAGCAATCAGATTATACCAGACATATTTCGCGTTATTTATTCCTAGTTTTTCAAACTCTTCAGGATAAACATCTTTATATCTTTCCCATAGAGCATCGCTGACCGCAGAAGCATAAATATTCGGCCCTCTGACAACCCCTCCTATATCTTCTTCACTAATAGAAAAATGAGGATATAGCTCATTTATCTGCTTTTTAATATTCTCTATTCTTTCTATGGTTTTCCCTTCACTATCAAACAATTTAGAAAGAATACCTCTTACTTCTGTTTTTTCTTCTAAATTGAAATCATCATTATAATAATCAGGCAGATATAATAACACATGGACTTCTACGCCATCCTGTAAAGTAGTAATTTCTATCCCCGGAATCAAGGTAAAATGAAGCCTCGTCCCATGATCCATATTATTTTGGTTATCTATCTCATCATTTAGAATTTTCACAGCTTCAAATGCCTCCTGCCCGGGGAACATATCATGATCGGTGATTGCCATGCCAATCAGCCCTTCCTTCTCATAAGCCTGGCGAACCCAGTCAGTAGGAGTAGAATACGCGTCAGATAAGTAAGTATGAGTATGGCAATCCAGCTCGCCTTCTGAGGGATGATTAGGAAGATAATTAGAAACAATCGAAGAAACAATTACTTTAAATGCTTTCAATCGAAGCTGCTCATATTCATTACCCACAACTTCTCCCATGATTTTTCTGGCAACTCTTTCCTTATCCCGCGGATTAGTGGATAGACGCAGTATTTTTTCAAGTTCTTTAATCAATTTTTTATCTCCTATTTTCATGTAACTGTCTAATTCTTTTAAAACAAAAGATACCGAGGCATCAAGGTTTGTTTGGCCTATCGTTGCTTTTATATGATAATTGTGAAAAGCGTTTTGAAACCGATGATTACCAATATTAAGATCAGGGGATAAAGTTCCAACCTGTTCTTTTTGGGCATTATCAGTAAGGACACCTTTCATTATCCAGAAACAATCCATTAGTAAAAACAACTGGATCAGTATAATTACACTTATTCGAAAAACCACTTGATGTTTTTGTCGAGTAGACATAATATGACGCCTATTTTTAAATTTCAGTAATTAACAAGATGAGTTTCAATGCCCCTAGCGGAACCGGACTTGTGGATTTCCCACATCCGGCTCTTCAGTTCAACTCACCTTACACATAACACATAAAAGCTATGCGCTATTTTCGGTTTCGAACGGGTAATGCTCGAGATATTTTGTAAATCTATCCCCACTCATTTTCCGCTGCTGACTGCATCGGTTCATCCATTTCCTCACCATCCTTATGGTGTATTTATAGAACCTTGCAATCCCCTTATAATTCTCACTGACTCCATAATACTGAAAATGACCCCGCAGCTTTGCTATCAGAGTTTTCCACCACTCTTTGGGGTTAACCTGATTTCTTGTTGCCTTGAGCCACGCATTCATTTCTCAACATTTTGCAGAGTATTTCTTACGACTGAATACTCCCTTACAGAGTTCCTTCATCCGATTTGGCCAGTACACCCTCATCAATATAACCGGCTTTCAAGAATTTCTTTATCAAATTTATCAGTGCCGTATCATTTATTCTTACGCATATAAACTTTATGAGTTTCTCACGCAAAGAATCCTTCTATGTCCGCCTCTATAATATGGTTTACCGGCTGAAACATTATCAATTCCTACTGCCTTATTCATGTTCAGGCTTTTGCAGCAATATTCAGCAAATAAGCAAGACTCGTAAACTGAAAGTTGGGGCCTCTTCGAGCATGGCCGGTTATGAGAGATATTTTTCTTCATTTTTTGATTAACATTTGATTGTTCATAATAGGCTTTTACATTCGTCGCCTCTCGGGCTTCGGGCACCAGTAACTAACTAAAGCGGCTAACCCGCAAACTTGTTACTCCCAAAAACATCTATCCTTAACCATTTTAAATAGTTACGATCTAAAATCCCGGGCAAAAAGAATCAAAAAAGTATACCTTATTATAACCAAATTTGCAAATTCATAAAACAGCTTCTCCTGTATCGCAACATATTTACACATATAATCTTACGAAAATATTGGGAATTTTTATGCGGGCAAATATAAGGCAGGGCTATTTGTTTTTCGTCTCTCGTTCATCGTCACCAGTTTTATCTCTTGCTTACGGGTTTTCTCTTATGTAGTTGTCCCTATTTTAATAAACTCTGGTTATTGATTTTTAACTTTTTCGATAAACTCTATCTTTTTGCGGGAGATGCTGATAGTCCCCCAAGTATTGCCCATCTTAATATCCAAAACTACTTCCTTATCCGTTTCTTCTTTAATCCTGCCCCTAGTCTCGCGCCCGTTGATTAAATGGACAATTGCTTCCCCTGATGAACCCGCGGGGGTTGGGGCTGAAGCTTGAACACTCTGTTTTATCTTGTCCTTTTTTGTAACCCTGATTTTACCTGGACTGCGGTAACGCGCAAAAAAAGCCAGGCTATCTCGAAACTGCTCCTGAACCATGCCGTGTCCGGTGTTGTATTCCTTATACTTTACATCAATACCGTATCGCTTTGCGTATGCACAAAATTCCTGGTTTATTTTAATCCTTTTTGTATCCCGTATTCCGACCGTTATGAAAAATTTCACAGCGTTTGGTCTTTGCGGCCGTATCCATCCTCCGCTAGCGTGGGCAACAGAGACAGCACATATCTGCGGTTTCCACAATGCAAAACGCAGGACAAACTGCGCCCCAGCAGAATGGCCGAATAAATAAAATTTAGATATCTTGATATTGTGCTTGCCTTTGACAGCTCGCACGATTTTAAGAAGTGC
>JAGLQQ010000093.1 GCA_023136735.1 Candidatus Omnitrophota bacterium
GAAAAAATAAATCAATGCCGCGGGCGGATAATAAGACAGAAATAGTGAATGCGGATGTATTGATTGAGCGGGCGATATAAAAATAGCGCGTAGCGGGTAGAAGCCTGAGGAATGAAGAATAAGTTATGAATGACGAATGATAAATTATGAGAGACAAAAGCGAGAAGCTAATAAAAAATCAAAAAAATAAAAAAGCGTAAATGATCGATAGCTAACAGTAAAACAAAAAAGCATATAGACTGGCAAACTGGATAACTAAACATTATGAAGATATTATTTAAAATAACTATAATTATATTGATTCAAGCAATGATAGCACAAAGTATGTCTTGGGCAAGGGGTATTACTATGCCCTTAGAGGCCAAAAACCCGCAAATAAACACGTTATCGCCGTCTGTCAATATTCATCAAGGTCTGTTTCAAACATATTACGCGGCTTATTTTAATCGCGACTTGCCGGAGAAAAATTCTGACCAACGCCTTGAGTTGATTAAAGGTGTAAAGGCAGTTTTTCATGAGCCAAAAGGGGCGAGGGAAATTAAATTTAGTACCGGGGAAATGGCTGGTGCCAATTCATATGGAGTTATTGGAGATGAAGTGATATTTCAAGGGAAGCATTATTATGCGAAATACGCAAAAAACGACATTGCTGAGAAGCGGTATATTATACCTCAAGCAAAGATTTGTAAGCTTTTGAATGAAAAAGAGATTAAGGGCGTTTACACGGCGCGTCATTTTGTTGAATTTGAATCCAAGGAGGGCAGAAAAAGAAAAACAATTTTGTTTGATATGTTTCCGGAAGGTGAAACATTAGATGAGATAATTCGATGGAGGGGAAGGATACCGGAAGATAAAGCACTTGCAATCATAATCAAGGTCGCGCGGGTTGTTAAATCGCTCCACGATATTGGCGTTTACCATTATGATATTAAGCCTGGCAATATTTATGTTACCGCTGATGGAGCAATTATTCTATTTGATTTTGATCTTCTATTCGCGAAACAGGAAGATTTTTTAGAAAGAAAACTTTGGCAAATAGGTTCGAGTTTTTTTATGTCAAATAATCGGCTCCGTTTATCTAAAGAAAAAGAAGAGAAGCTTACAAAAAGAAAGATTAAAAAATTACTCGCGAACCATCAATCTGAAGATGTTTTTTCGCTTCTTGCGACGCTTACTAATATGCTTATTGGTGATAACTTTTTTGAATGTTTTGATGAGACGCATGGTATGCGGGACTTTGATGAAGCAGCATCTCGCCTTAAACACTGCTACATTGAATCAACTATATCAAAATGGCTTTATGCTATGTTGGTGAAAGCATTAAAAACAGAAAAAAGCCAATTTAAAACTGTTGATGAATTTATACAGAGGCTTCACAGATATATGGGAAATAATAATAGTTACTCTTTGCCTGATTGGTTAAATACTGCAGGAATGATTGTAATTAAGTTTTTGAAAACAGAAGATGTTAGGGGTGTTGAACAAGCGATATGAAAGTCATGAAGAATTTAAAAAAAATATTTATATTTATTTTGGTTGAAATTATTACACTAAACAATTTTGTTTGGGCAGCGCAAGCTGACTTATTTCAAAGTAAGCAGGCAGATGTATTTTCAACTCTTTCGCCAAAGTTACAAATAGATATGCCAAACCTCCAGGGATTTTTTTGGGGTGATGTAGGGACTAATTCGCGCGTAGAGAATATATATAAAAATATTTTCCCAAACGGGATACCAATTGTTCAAGACAATTGCCTCACTGACGGGGATGATGCTTTCCGGGAAATTAATATGGGATTGGGCGACTATGAAGATGTGTTTTATGATGTAAGACTGGCGAGTTTTCTTGCGCGTAATATCCAAATCAAACCAGGCGATAAAGTGCTTGATTTCGGCACAGGTACAGGAATCCACGCTGTTTATGCGGCAAAGAAAGGAGCAAGCCGTGTAGTAGCTCTTGATGTTGATGAAATTGCCTGCCGGGTGGCAATCTGGAACTCGGTTAAATTTGGTGTACATAATATCATGCATGTTGTAAAAAGTGATGGGTATAAAGCGCTGAGAAAAGAAGATATGTTTGATACGATAGTGTTTGCCAGTCCTCCTTACACGGATAACAAAAATGAAACAAATGTGGCTGTGCGTGATTATAAGGGAAAAAATATTAAAATGTTTATAAAAGGAGCCGGGCGGCGTCTTTTGCCTGGAGGTAAAATTAAAGTTCTATATCCTGATAATCCGAGTTCACGCCGCAGATTAAAAGAATTAGGGCTTAATTATGGCTTAATAATTACTGAACAAATACAATGGGGATCGCCAGAAAAACTACGGGATTTCTATAGAACTAAGTTTAAGCCGGAACGTATGAATATAACTACTGATATTATGCGTGAGGAAATGGCCAAAAAAGGCTGGTTTTCCTGGTCTGTTTTTAAGCTGGAAAAATACGCAGAAGTTGTCAATTCAGAACAATACGAAAAATTATTACATGGATTCGGTAAAAATTCGAACCTGGAAAAGTATGAAAAAGTTGTAAATTTAGAACAATGCGAGAAACTATTATATGGATTCGGGAAAGATTCAAGCCTGGAACGGGACTTCTTCCGGACGGATAGTTATGAAGCAGCGTCTAAACTGCTCGATACTTTATTTAAAAATAAATTATTGGCTGAGGAATATATTCCGATTTATTCCGCGGACGAAAGATATAGAAAACTGTGTATATTGCATATTGCTTTATTGCTTGAGCTTGTCAACAGTACTCATTTCGATGAACCGAATGTGCTTAATTCTGTGCTGGATAAGGTGATGAAACAGGCTTTTATCCGGCCATCACGAAAAAATTTTGCTTCCGCAAGTTTTCATTACTATGTAAAAGTTGATGAAACTGATTGGTATTACAAGCTATGGGTAAGTATATTGCATGAATTGGAATATAATATACGTAATAGAGTACTTGAGAGAAAAGTTGGGCTGGGAGAGGATAATCATATTGACATCATTAGCCTCGAGGTACAGATTAAGAAAATATATTATCAAGGAAAGAACATAAATGGAGTTGACAAAATCGATTTGGCTGATATAACACTTGCGAAAACCAGGTTCAAAAAAATGCCTAGAGTCAATGAACAGATAAAGTTTATTAATCAAGCTGTCTAGTCGAGAAAGAGGAGTTTTCCATAATTTTATTTGACATCCCACACAAATGTGTGGTATTATTATTTTGAAGTCAAAATTTGGGAATTTCACATTGTAATAACTGTAAGCCGTAAGCTTTGAGCAGTAGGCTAAAACAAATTGTATTTTTTTATACTTATAGTTTACAGCTTAGAGCTGAAAAAGGGGGGAAAGATGGAACTTACCAATAAACAGCAGGAAGTGCTCATGTATATCAGAAAGATGATACGTGATGGCCTGCCGCCAACCATAAGAGAAATAGCTTCGGAATTCGGATTTTCTTCAACAGGGACAGTTAGGGATTATTTAACTGCATTGTGCAAAAAAGGATATATCCTGCTTGAGGAAAAAAAATCAAGGGCAATAGAATTAACGGAAAAAGCCATGCTGACAATTCCGATCTTAGGCTGTGTGCCCGCGGGCGTGCCGGTTTTGGCCATAGAAAATGTGGAAGATTATTTTAATGTGGATAAACTGTTTGCCCAGAAAGATGAATTGTTTTTTCTGCGGGTAGAGGGAGATAGCATGATTGATGCCGGTATTATGCCGGATGATCTGGTTCTGGTGAAAAAACAGCCCTGTGCCCAGGATCGGGATATTGTTGTCTGCCGGGTTGATGGAGAAGTAACAGTAAAGATACTAAGAAGCAGAGAGAATAAATTTTTTCTTGAACCTGCTAATAAAAATTATTCAATAATATCATTAAATGAACGCTCACAAATAATCGGGAAGGTAATTACTGCAATAAGAAAATATGTTTAATGCTAATGCGCGTTGGGACAGGCCTCTTCCTCAGGATGACGCCCTCCCCGGACAATCGATAGACGTTGTTGTATCGTTTAAAAGGGGAGGGTTTTTCCCCCTCTGGTTTTTCCTGCACGGGAATAAACACATAATTAAAAATGTGCAATTCACTTGGCAGGAGAAAAAAGGCATAGGTGTGTTTGATTTATTCAGCGTAAGCGATAACAATGATACGCAATACACCATATGTTTTATCCGCAAAAGTTTCCTTTGGAGAATCATAGAAAAAGACAGCGATTAGCGTATAGCGGGTGAGAAGGTCACATACAGCTAATAGCTAATGGTCAATGGTAAAAAGCTATTAACTATCGACTATCAGCTATTGACCTTATTTTTCTTGCTGGCGGCTTGGTGCTCTTGTGACTATTTTTAATTATGAAAAAAGAACGCAAAATATTACATATTGATATGGATGCTTTTTTTGCCTCAGTTGAGCAGGCGGTGAATCCGCGTTTAAAGGGTAAGCCTTTAATTGTTGGAGGTAGAGAGGATAAAAGAAGAAGCGTGGTTTGTGCGGCATCATATGAGGCCAAAAGATTAGGGATAGATTCTGGCATGAGCACTCAGGAGGCGTTTCGCATATGTCCAAATGCAGAATTTGCGGTAGCTGATTCGGCTAAATATCTTTACGTTTCCAAGCAGATAGGGAATTTACTGCATAACTATAGCCCGCAGGTAGAACAGGCATCTGTGGATGAATTCTATCTGGATATTACAGGTCTTGATAAAAGATACTGTTCGTATCTTGACCTGGGGATGGATATAAAAAATAATATAAAAAACAGTTTTGATATAACCGGATCTATAGGGATATCTGTGAATCGCTTAATGTCTAAAGTAGCAGCAAAGCTTAAAAAGCCTGACGGCATGGTTATAATGGAGATAGGTGATATTGCCTGCTTTCTTAAGGATTTGCCGGTTGAGAAGATCCCTGGAATCGGAAAGAGTTTAAAAGAGAGATTGAATAATTATTCTATATTTTCATACTCTGATATGTGCAGGATATCGGAAGATTTTTATGTGGATAAATTCGGTAAAGTGGGGGTATGGATGTTTGCTGTTGCTAATCCCTCTTTGTTCACAGAAGATGATATACATTGGTTTAATGAGAGTGATGCAGCGCCTAAATCTGTTGGACATTCTTATACCCTGCCGCGTAATATATATGCCCGCCATGAAGTAGAGGCATGGCTGCGCCTTTTATGTGAAATGGTAGGCACTCGTCTAAGACGCTATAAGCTGGAATCGAGGATATTACATATTTCTTTGCGTCAACCTGACCTGACCTTTATATCTAAGGAAAAAAATTTCAAGGAATTCACTAATGATTCAGGAGACTTGTTCAGAAGAGCACTTTTTGTATTGGATAAGCTAAAGAGCCGCAATATACAGATAAGAGCCTTGGGCGTAACGGCAAGAGGCTTGGGGCCATACACAGGTACATTTCTTTTAAATGATCAAAAAAAACGTAAGCAGTTATTTAACGCGCAGGATGACATCAATCATAGATATGGTGACTGGACACTGCATCCAGCGAGTATTTTGTCTGTAAGAGAATAGAGCGTTTGAATTTATTTCATGAAACAGTTATAATAAACACACTTAATTTACAGGTTGTTAAAGGAGGCATATATGGAAATTACTGTAAGAAAGCCGATGCAAGAAGAATTGGATAATCTCAATATAAAAAGTTGGGGTACTTGGGAGTGTGAAAAGAGCACTTTTGACTGGACGTATTCAGAGCGTGAAACGGCTTATGTTTTTGAAGGTAAAGTTACTGTGAAAACAGCAAATCAGGAAGTTAGCTTTGGCTCCGGTGATTTGGTTGTATTTCCCAAAGGTTTATCCTGTACGTGGACGGTAGAGGAGCCGATAAGAAAGGTCTATAAATTCGGTTGATACGAATAAAAAAGTTGACGGATGAGGGACGATCACTCGCTTTGTTCGTTAGGACGATGGACGAAAAAGCGTAAAGCTGAAACAGCGAGTAGAGGGAAAAAGATGAGCTTAAAAAAATATTTAATTGTTTTATCTGTAGTTGCTTTTTTATTTATTACGGTGATAGTGGGTGCTGAGGAAACGTACGATCCTCCGTTTCAGATAAGCGGTATTGTAAAAAGCATCACGGAGGATAGTGTGGAGGTATATCTGCCGTATATAAACAAGCAGGTAACGGTATTGGTATCCTCGGATACAATAATCGTAAACAGAATGAACGCTGAGGCAGGTTCTCAGAGTTTAAGTGTGATTACATTAGAGGATCTGGTTGTTATCAAGGG
>JAGLQQ010000094.1 GCA_023136735.1 Candidatus Omnitrophota bacterium
AAATTGCAGATAGGTGCAGATATAACTTTTAAATTGCATTCTAAAACATGGAATAGTACAATATATTCTCTGTGCCGAAGTGGTGGAACTGGCAGACGCGCATGGTTCAGGGCCATGTGTTCGCAAGGACGTGTGGGTTCAAATCCCACCTTCGGCACCATAATTTTCCCAAGGGGTGGGATTTGAAGAAAAAAGGGTTTTAGGGGAAAAAGATATTTTTCCCTATCGGCGTACTGGAACACCTTTGCGGAAGGAAGGGAAATATTAATAATGAGATAGAATTTATGGAATGGTGTGAACATAAATTCGTTATCGAATTAATCCCAAGCACTCAGAATGTTTAACGTCTTTAGATAGGGAAAGGAAAAATTAAAATGCACGAAGAACTACAAGAAAAATTCAAACAAATTTCTGAAAAATTCGAACAACTCAGGGGGTATCTTTGACCTTGAGACTAAACTCTCCCAAATCAACCCTTTAGAGCAAAAGATGGCCCAGCCTGATTTTTGGAATGATCAGGAAGAAGCAAATAAGATCATTCGAGAATTAAAAATTATAAAACGTCAGGCAGAACCTATCCAAAAAGCAGAATCAGACGTTAAGAATATCGGGGAACTTATAGAACTTGTAGATGCTGATGATGCTGAAACCTTGAACCAGATCAAATTTGAACTTATATCTCTTGAAAAATTAGTAGATAAGTTGGAAATAGATTTATTACTTTCTGCAAAAGAAGACCGCGCGAACGCGTTCTTAAGTATTCATGCTGGAGCTGGCGGGACTGAGTCCTGTGACTGGACGAGCATGCTTCTGCGTATGTATAATCGTTGGGCGGAAAACAATGAATTTGGAGTGGATAACATTGACTTTCTTGCGGGTGAAGAAGCAGGTGTTAAAAGTGCAACGATATTGATTAAAGGAATTTTTGTTTACGGCAAGCTGAAAGGCGAAAATGGTGTTCATCGTCTAGTAAGAATTTCTCCTTTTGATTCCAATAAACGCAGACATACATCATTTGCTTCTGTTGAAGTCATTCCTGAAGTAGATAAAGATATAAATATTGAGATTAATGAAGATGATCTGAGGGTTGATGTTTACAGGTCCGGCGGAGCTGGCGGCCAACATGTAAACACTACAGATTCTGCTGTGCGTATTACGCATATCCCCACCGGTTTAGTTGTGCAATGCCAAAATGAACGATCTCAGATTAAAAACAAAGCAACAGCAATGAAAATGCTCAAATCAAAGCTATATGAGCGTGAATTAAGACAAAGGCGAGAAGAAGCGGATAAGCAAAATCAGAAGAAAAAAAAGATTGAATGGGGAAGCCAGATCCGTTCTTATGTTATGCATCCGTATAGCATGATAAAAGACCACAGAACAGGAGTCGAAACAGGCAATGTGCCTGCTGTTATGGACGGAAAACTGGATAATTTTTTAGAGGGATTTCTTAAATGGCAAGTCAAAGAAAGCTAGCTGTAAGTCGTAAGGTATAAGTGAGAAGCTGAAAACTAAAAAGGCTTAAAGCTTATAGCTCAAAACTTAGGATTGTTTTATGGATTTATTTGAAGAAAAACACATATACAGCGTAAGTGAACTGACAAAAGATATTAGAGAAATACTGACTGATAGCTTTCCTAATGTTTGGATTAAAGGAGAGATTTCGACATTGCGCCTTCCTCAGTCAGGGCATATATATTTTACGCTTAAAGATAAAAATGCGCAGCTAAAGTGTGTTTTCTTCCGCGGTGCTAATATGAAATTGAAGTTTAGGCTTGAAGAGGGCATGGAATGTATTTTGCTTGGCCGTATTAGTGTTTATGACCAATCAGGGCAGTATCAATTATATGTAGAGTCTGTCGAACCTGTGGGCAAAGGAGCGATGCAGCAGGCGTTTGAGCAGTTAAAGAAGAAGCTTGAAGTAGAGGGATTATTTGATAAGGGCAGAAAAAGAGATATCCCTTTTTTGCCAAAAAAAATTGGCGTAGTTACATCCGCAACGGGAGCGGCGATACGAGATATTCTTAATATTATCGATCGCCGGTATGCTAATACTAATGTTATCATCAGGCCTTGCCTTGTGCAGGGGAAGACTGCGGCTCTTGATATTGCTCAAGGGATAAAGGACCTTAACGACTATAAGGAAATTGATGTTATTATTGTCGGGCGAGGAGGAGGGAGCCTTGAAGATCTATGGGCTTTTAATGAAGAGCTGGTTGCCAGGGCGGTTTATAAGTCTAAAATCCCCGTAATCTCTGCTGTTGGACATGAGATAGATTTTACTATTTGTGATTTCGTTGCTGATTTAAGGGCGCCTACGCCATCAGCTGCAGCTGAGCTTGTAGTACAGGAAAAAGAGAAAATAATTCATGGCTTAGATGCCTTGGAATCAAGAATGACTGAGGCAATAATGCAGAAAATCAGGCTGGGTAAAATGCGCTTTGATGGGCTTGCCCAGAGTTATGCAATGCGTAGGCCGCAGGTTATAGTTGAACGGTATTTGCAGGATCTTGATAATCTGCAACTTCTTATATCAAAACACTTTGAACATCAATTAAAGGAAAAACAGGGGAAGCTGGCGCAGATAAGCGCAAGGCTTGTTAATCTTAACCCATTGGCGATATTATCTCGAGGATATAGTATAACATATTTAACTCCTGAGCAAAAAGTTGTTAAAACTACCCAAGGATTGAAACAGGGGGATATTTTAGAGACAAAACTGCACAAAGGTGTTATTATAAGTCAGATAAAGACATTCTATAATGAAAAAGCACCAGGATGTCTTGATTCCAGAGATTAAAAGCTCGATCACAGTGATTTACTAATAGAAATTAATCTTTGTAATCTTTTAATAATCGATGAAATTAGGTATAATCCAATCTATGATTGAGGATTATACCAGGAGACTAAAGGATGAAGGAACTTTCTTTTGAGCAGGCTCTGAAAAAGCTTGAAAAAATAGCCGAAGAATTAGAAGGTGATGATGTAACTCTGGATGTGTCTTTAAAGCATTATGAGGAAGGCATGAAATTGATCAGTGTTTGCAATAAAAAACTACAGGAAGCAAAGAAAAAAGTTGAAGTACTGGTTAAAAAAGAGGGAAAGAACTTTCAGTTGACTCCTTTTGATGAAGAAGAGATTGATTAGTCTGATAAAGTTAAAAAAGAGGGCAATATCATGGAGAATATTTTGAAATCGATTTACAGGCCTCGTGACTTGAAAAAACTTTCAATGCGTGATCTGCAAAAACTTTCTATGGAAATACGTCATCTAATAATTGATACTGTCTCTAAAACCGGCGGGCATTTGGCGAGTAATCTGGGGACAATAGAGCTGACCATAGCTTTGCATTATTGTTTGGATATGCCGGATGATGTTATCCTCTGGGATGTAGGGCATCAGGCCTATACGCATAAAATATTGACAGGCAGAAAGAATGATTTCTCCACCTTAAGACAGCCGGGAGGGATAAGCGGGTTTCCGGATATTGAAGAAAGCCCTACTTATGATTTTTTTACAGTTGGACACAGCTCTACTTCTATTTCATGGGCTTTGGGGCTTGCTTGTGCTCGCGATCTTGTTAATGTGGAAAAAAGAAAAATAGCTGTTGTTATTGGAGACGCGGCACTGGCTAATGGCATGGCATTTGAAGCATTGAATCATACCGGTCATTTAAAAAAAAATTTAATGATTGTTTTAAACGATAATGAGCACAGTATATCTCCGAGCATCGGCGCCTTAAGTAAATATTTAAGTCGTCTTACATCCAGTCCTATTTATAACAGAATAAGAAGTGATGTGGAAAAGCTGCTCAAGAGGGTTCCCTGGTTTGGGTTTAGAACTTTGCGTGCCGCAAAACGCCTTGAGATGGCATTAATAAAAATCTTGGTTCCAGGTATGTGGTTTGAAGAGTTGGGATTCAGGTATTTTGGCCCGATAAGCGGTCAGGATATCCCGACGATGATCGAAACATTTAAAAATATTTCACAATTAAATGAACCGGTAATCGTGCATTTAATAACTAAAAAAGGCAAAGGGTATGAACACGCGGAGAATTCTCCTTCAAAATACCATAGTGCGGGTAAGTTTGAGATATGTTCAGGAGCAATGTGTAAATCAAGCGGGCAGACATTCACAGAAGTTTTTAGTGATAAGATGATAGATCTTGCAAAAAAAGACGATAAAATAGTGGCAATCACAGCGGCAATGCTTGGGGGTACAGGGCTTGAAAAATTCAGTGAGGAATTCCCGAATAGATTTTTTGATACAGGTATAGCTGAAGAACACGCGGTTGGTTTTGCCGCCGGGCTTGCGCGCGGCGGGTTTAGGCCTGTGGTCGCGATTTATTCAACTTTCCTGCAAAGGAGTTTTGATCAAATAATCCACGATGTTTGTTTGCAGAAGTTGTCTGTAGTCTTTGCTTTGGATAGAGCCGGGATTGTCCCCGATGATGGGGCTACGCATAACGGAATTTTTGATCTGGCATATCTTCGCCTTATCCCGAATGTGGTGATAATGGCTCCATCTGACAAAGATGAGTTTGAAAGACTGTTAGCTCTTGCGGTGGCTATGAACCCACCTTGCGCTATTCGCTATCCAAAAGACTGTGTTCCTGAGTTGCCATATGAAAAGACAAATGCAATTATTCCCATAGGTAAATCACGGGTTTTAAGGCGAGGTAAGGATGTCGCGATTATTGCTTTAGGAAGTATGGTCGCTCCGGCACTGGAGGCGGCTGAATTGCTGCTGCGCGATGATATTTACGCGGAAGTTGTTGATGCGCGTTTTGTTAAGCCTTTGGATGTTGATATGATCAGGGAAAAATCTGAAAAGTTTAAAGCAATAATTACAGTTGAAGACGGAGTTATAGCCGGAGGATTCGGTAGTGCTGTGTGTGAGTATATGCAGAATAATATAATGCGTTCAGCGCCAATTAAAATATTAGGAATTCCCGATAAGTTTCTTAAACATAATAAACGAGATAAATTACTGGCTATTTGCGGTTTAAATCCAGAAGGTATTAGTAAGTCTGTAAAAGAATTTTACACAGAATTAATTATTAAATAACCAATAGTAATTAAAAAATTAAGTTATGAGTTACGAATTATGAATTACGAATGAAAAGCTAAAATAAAAAAAGGATATAATTAACTGCTAATTTGTCATTGTTAATTAGTCACTTGTTATTCGTAATTAGTAACTTAAAATTCTTAATTTGTAATTATCAACCATTTATAATTTTTTACTTTTACCTTTTAACTTTTAAATAGTAATTAGTAACTATTAACTTGTATGGTTTTAAGCTTTTACTAATCGCTAACCGCTATGCGCTAAACGCTATTTAATTTAACTCTAAACAAAGGAATAATATCAATGCCTGTAGTTCGTTTTGCTCCATCACCAACAGGGTTTCTCCATATTGGCGGTGCTCGTACTTGTCTATTTAATTGGTTGTATGCTCGTTCGACAAAGGGAAAGTTTATTCTTCGGATTGAAGATACGGATATGACTCGTTCGGAGGCTAAGTATCTTGAAGAAATCCTTGAGAGTCTCAAATGGATGGGGCTTGACTGGGACGATATTTATTATCAAAGCAAGCGATTTGATATTTATCGGGAGCATGCCCAGAAACTTCTGGATGAGGGAAAAGCATACAAGGACGGAGATGCGATAATTTACAAAATCCCTCAGGATGCTAAAATTCGTTTTTTTGATGTTTTAAGAGGAGAGATTGCTGTTGAAACTGAGCAGCTAAAAGACCAGGTAATGATGAAATCAGACGGGTCTCCTGCCTATAATTTCTGTTGTGTGGTTGATGATGCTTTGATGGGTATGACGCATATAATAAGGGGAGATGACCATATTGCTAATACTCCAAAGCAGATAATGCTTTATGAGGCACTGGGGTTTAAACCTCCTAAGTTTGTGCATATTCCCATGATACATGGTGAAGACGGCACGAGAATGTCAAAGCGTCATGGGGCAACCGCGATAAGTGAATATAAAAAACAGGGGTATCTGCCGGAAGCCTTGGTTAATTATCTAGCGTTGCTTGGATGGAATCCAGGCACAAATAAGGAAATGTTCAGCAGCGATGCTCTGATAAAGGAATTTTCTTTAAAACGTATTAATAAAGCAGCAACGGTTTTTGATATTAACCGTTTAAGTTGGGTTAACGGGAAGTATATCAAGGAAATGGATATTGAAACGCTTATGCGGCTGATTGTTTCGAGTTTAAAGGAAAAAGAATATATAAATGATGATTATGACAAAGAGTGGCTGCGAGGCCTGATCACGCTTTATAAAACCAGGCTGCCTACATTGGAACATTTTGCAAATCTTGCTAGTTTTTTCTTTGTCGATAAAGTTTACTATGATGAAGCTGCGGTTAAAGAATTCCTATCTACGTCTGAGGTTGCTGAATATCTTGAAAAATTTAAGCAGGCGCTTGAGAAAATAGACCCTTTTGAACATAAAGTAATAGAAGAAAGTATTCGCGGTCTTGTTAAGGACATGGGAATTAAGGCTGGGGATGTTATTCATCCTGTGCGGGTAGCTTTAACTGGGGGAACAGTGAGTCCGGGGATTTTTGAAGTTATTGAGTTTCTTGGTAAGGAGAAATCAGTGGCTCGTTTGGAAGAAATAATAAAAAAGATAGTAACGCGAATGAGAATATTTGACAAGTTAAAGGAACTTTGATAATCTATAGCGATTGATAAATGATAGCGGCTAGCGTAAAGCGTTTAGCGGTTAGACAACAATCTTTTGTAAGCTAATCGCTAGTCCCTATATACGCTATACGCTGAAATTATTGCCCCGTGGTGCCATGAACCAGAAAGGCCTGAATTGCTGCGCAATTAAGAAATAAGCAGGCCTTACGGTGCATGGTTAAAATAATTGGCAACATGAATGATTGTTTACCCCTGAATCGAACTCGTGTCGTGAACCGAACTGTGTTCTGGTTCTGCGATGGTCTGGTTCACGGTTGGTTTAGGGTAATTGATAAAATCAGCTGATGCTGCGAGAAACATTAAAGAATTTGTAAAATTTGCCCCGTGGTGTAATTGGCAACACGGATGATTCTGGTTCATTTGTTCATGGTTCGAGTCCATGCGGGGCAGCCAAAAAAATAACCTCCTTTTTTAAGGAGGTATTTTTTTGCCCAGAATGGATTCGAACCAAAAGGGGTATGGGGAGATTGTCCCCATGCTTTCGGGGTAACAGTGAATGAAATGAGCACCATAGGGGCAGAGCCCCTTGGGGAGTGAGACATCTGAGCACGGCCCTGTTTCCCCAGGGTTAGCGGAAGGTGCGACATGACGGTTTGATGTTCTGCGGGGCAG
>JAGLQQ010000095.1 GCA_023136735.1 Candidatus Omnitrophota bacterium
ACATCGGGTTTTGCTTCGGGTTTTACTTCTTGCGCAAAACTCCAAATCTAAAATATTCAATTTTGCTGAATTATTCATTATTAAGTTTTACTCCGCCAATACCTGGGCCACAAAACAAAAACAAAAAACATCATTGATATAATTGATATTCCTAATCCCACATAAAAATTAAGCGGAAAAAAATACAGCTTAATTTCATAATCACCTAATTTATCTAATGATAGCGATAATAATCCATTATAATTTTCTACGCTACTTGCTTTAGATTTCCACCAATTTAAATAATTTTGATTTATAATAAGTCTGTCTTTACTTTTAAGATGCACGCTGATTTTAATATGATTTTGTGTTATTGACAATAATTCAGCTTTATTTTCTTTTTGTGTAAAATAGACTTCTCCCTTATAATCCGGATTAGAAATCACGATTAATTTTGTGCTCGGAGATAAAAAAACATATCCAGGCATAATAAAATATTTAGGAGATATATTTTCATTCTCAAGTTTTTGGAAATACCTATCATATCTTTGATTTATTACTCCCATATCATTCAGATATAGAGAAAGTCCTAATGCCGGCATTCCACTATCATCACCCTCTTGATAATTAATCATTTTTGCCTGACAAAAACCATTATCCTTATTTCTTAAAGCCAAATCTCCTCGAAATTCATTGAAATAGGGTCCGTTTGTTATCAATAGATTTAAAAAGGTAAAAAAGATCAATCCAATACTTAATACTACTCCTTTAACCTTTGACAAACTTTTGTTTATTATTGTAAAAAAACCACCTGCCAATAAACTTATGGTAAACATTATAATTAATGCATAATATTTCTCAAGTTCATCAATCGCGTTAAATATCGGCAAACGCCAAAGAAGATAATGCAAATCAATGAAAGAATTAGATCCTAAAGAGAATACACAAAACATTAACAAAATAATTAGCCAATTCTTCATTTTCTTGAACAAAATAGTAATAGAAAGAAAAGACAACCACAAGGGCAGCCAACCTACGTACATAGTTGAATCCCGCGTTGATGTTAAATGTTTCATTAATAAAACAAAGGTATTAGCTTTTTCGATGGATTGTAAATATGGATGTCCAGAGCTTCCACTTTCCACACTTAGAAATTCAATTATTAAAAATAATTTAAATGCCGCAAGACATAGACTTGAGATTAAAACAGTAAAAAAAACAACCAAATACCTTTTATTTATTGAAAATCCATCGGACTCTTTTTGAAAAGAGTTCAAAATCACTAATATAAAAAGAAACAAAACCATAATCGGAAAATATAGCCCTGTACAGAGAAAGAAACCTAGCAGCAAGGCCGTGGGCAGAATATATCGGTTAGAATATATTGTTTTTAAGAAGAATGCGGTTAAAAGCGGTAATAATAGGGTTTCCCTGGCACTACTAAAACCTTTTATCTGCATCATTGGGAACAGACCACACATTGAAAAAACCAAAGAAGAATAAATAGCTCCAAACAAGTCAAATTTTAGGACAATTCTTGTCAAATAAAACATTGAAAGCGCACCCAATATATACATTAAATAATAATGTAAATTTATCCCTTTCACTACACCAAACGCTAATATAAGAATAGAAAAAGGATTAAAACTGATTTCATCAAAAACAGAACTGACAAAAAATCCCCCTTCATAAAAATATGCCCAAAACGGCAGTTCATGATTTTTCATAATGCCGGAATAATAAGAATGGCCAATAGTGCAGATCGAATACCACATCCCCTCGTAGTTCTTTTGATTAAAAATTAATCCTTTGTCAATATTCAACAATAACGGCAGAGTATAAAGAGAAACCAAGATTACAATGAAAAGCACCGCAACTATATTCTCTTTTCCTATTAATTTACTCATCTAAAAAACACCTCTCTGTGATGCTTTCTTTAACTAATAATTACCTGCATCATAACTCATTAAGTTCATTACAAAAGTATCACTCCGGTTATGCTGCACACACCTTATAAAAAAATACGTATATAATTTTTTCCACCAATTATTCGTGTCGAACAATTGAGAATATTGGTAATTCCATTTTTTTTGATAGTTTGTTTTTGAAAATTCAAATTTCACAATGCCTAAAAAAGGAACTTTATCAGATCTCCATAAATCAAGACCTTCATCCGCATAATCTTCCCATTCATGCGTTTTAACCTCAAAGTGATAACATTCAAAATTGCCGGCAGGAACAGATATAAATTCATTTTTGTCATGAATTGCCATCTTTGAATAATCCACCATGTTTTTCTCATATGGCGTTTCACTATAAAATGAATCTTTTAAAATATCCACTTTATCCGTAAATATCTTTGGAGAAATCTCATGATAAGATCCGCTATCACCAATAGATAAGAAAATCCTTTTCGCATTCTTTAATAAAAAAACTATCCCCTCGGATATAACTACTGCAGGATTTTTAAAAAACTGTAACTGGTCAATTGGAGAGACTAAAGCCTTAAAAGATATTTCTTTCTTTGTTCTACTGAAAATTTCAAACTGTACCCAAAAGTAATCTTGCTTATTTATTTTATCTTTTGAAATAACCTCAATTCGATAACGATCACCCTCATTCTTACCAAATATGCCAATTATTTGATACTCTACATACTGTCCCACTTTTAAAGGACAAAGCCTGTAAGGTTCAGCAGCTTCAGCCGCTGGACTTTCTCTATTGCATAAACATAAAAAAAATAATCCCAATAAGGCAATCACCATATATCTGAACAGCTTCACATTGGCTGCTAAACAAAAATTAGGATCTATTTGAGTATTAATGTTTAGGTTTTTTCTCTCATCAGCTATCACTACTTTCTCCGCATTCTCAAAGTCAACCTTGATTTATCCTACGAAATGTTACTTATTAAAAATCCAGCATTAGGAATTAATGCTTTTTAAAGCATCTTCTCCGCAATTAAACAATTAATCAAGTGCCGACATATATGGAATAAATGGTTTATAGACCTGATTATACACAGGATGAATATCATTTTGAAACTTTACACTTATATTTTCTTTTTTAAATAAAAATAAGTTAAGAAAATTTAACGCTGCCATACTATCATATAACTCGTTGGCATTAAGAAACTTACATGTTTCCAAAATACGCTGTGTTTTTGTGCTTTTAATATTAAACTCTGATGAAAAAACACAAGGTGTTTTAACTGATAATTTTTTTGCTAGTAATCTAATTAACTCTACATTCAAGTCTAAAAGCTTGTCCCATTTTTTAAAATAAACATCTTCAATCTCCGACAATATAAAGCTAAAAAAACTTACTTTTGTTATAGTTAATTTTCAATGCGCTAAGATGCTTCTTTTGCCAGTTTTCTTGATTATTAATTTGCACATCCTTTATTAATTGTCTCTGATTATTCTTACTAAATACGGCACCGTAAGCCATTGCCACCCGGCATGCGTCCGAATTCTATTTTCTATTTCTCTAATCTCTTTTTGTATATTGAATATCATCTAAAAACACAAAAATGTCACAATTATACATAGACTCAAAAAAACCCGGCCACAGCAGAAACCCGGGCTGCATAATTGAAATACGTTTATTTTTTTAATTACTTCAGTCATTTTGAATAACTCTGGTTTCAATAATCTTACTAAAATACATGTTTTTGCTTTGCCATAATATATTAAAACCTCTCATTATATCCTGATTCTTTGTGATTTTGCTCTTTTCAAACAAGAAGAACTTCACTCCATATTGCCTATTTAAATAAGTTGGATCTGCATATAGCATTTTTGAATTATATATTTGCTCTTTGAAAATTTCCAATGGTTTTTTATAAACTGTTATCATACCGCCAATTTTCCAGGAAGCGGTAACAGCTCTTCTTGCGTGCATTCTCAAAAGATCCCCCTTTTCTAAAGAACAGGCAATCACTTCATCTTTAGATAGATTTTCTTTAATATATTTGACTAAACTTAAAACAGAATCAAATGACTGTTTTGTCCCTTGGCTTACCTCTTTGTTTTCTAAAACCAAATTCAAATCATAACGTAGCTCAGATAATATTATCTGGTCCTGAAGATGCTTTATACTTGGGCTTAAAAGTATTAGAAGAAAAAGAATCAAAAAAACTTTATTTTTTAAAACCCTATCCAAGATATCAACTATAGCTAAAATGCCGGATAAATACAGCAATGACGAAATAAAAGGGATAAAGCGATGAACTCTTAAAAAAAACAATGCATTAACTCCCATTACTAATATCGAAAATATTAATAAAAATAATGTGCAAACAAATAAAACATGCAGGTTTGAGCTTCTGTCCGTTTTCTGAGGTCCTTGATAATAACTAAAAATAATTTTACAAAACATCAATATCGGCAAAATGCCGATTCCTACAATCAGCTTTGATAAATTCATAGATGCATACGGGACTCTCATTAAAAATATATCCTGGTTTTTATGGAAAAAATCCCAGGAGCTTAATCCTAAGACCGTTTCTTTTTTAAAAAATCCAAGAAATACCGCATAAAAAATAAGAAGTAAAAAAGCACAAATTGTACTTTTGGGCATACTACTGATTTCATTGCTTTTTTCAAAAAATAAAAACGCAAAAAACGCAAATGCAACAATCCATAAAACTATAAAAGTAGATGGATGAACAAATAACGTCAAGAGCATCAATAGATTAAATACTATTAAAAACCTTACCTTGCTTGGAGAATTCCGATACTTAAACAAAAACAATAAAGCTGCTATAAAAAAAACAAAGGCAATGCTTCTGGGGAGCCCCATGTAGACAGTATCCCAGATAGACGCAATCCCACAAAAAAGCCCACCTATAAAAGCTGCTTTATTTTCCTTATATATTTCTTTTGATAAAAAATAAAATAGAAACGGAGTGATAAAACAAAGAATAATCCCAAGAAATTTTGAACTTTGAAAAACAGTTAATTTAAAAAAACCTAGGAATATCAAAAGTAAATGATATCCTTTAGGATAAATCTGCATGTAACACTGCATTGCCTTGTCATTTTCAAACAACTGGTCATCAATTAGCTTATCTGCAATAGACTTATGAAAAATAAGGTCAGAATCAATAAAACTATATTGGTCTAAAATCCCAATATTAGAAATTATTAGTAAACCAAGAATAAAAAAAGGGACAACCAATTTCCAGCGTGTCATTTTTTTAATAGCAAAAGGCAAAAAAGATAACATTAATAAGAGATAGACTATTACTATTTTCATGAATTTTTATTCTAGTATACAAAAAAAATTTGGACGTTAAGAACAGACACACTATACACTAGAATTTTTCTCTTTCTTTTGTGTTTCTGAACTTTAGAAAATTTTTTAAAAGATTGGCAAAAATACGCGAAAGCCTTTTAAAATCAAGATAAAAAGAAACATTTGCTTTTTTTCTAAAATTAATAATATCATCTCTACCCAAACCATTAATATTTAAAACATAGTCTCTTTGATGAAACCTTTCCCATTCATTAGTTTGCAGCCAGCCTTTTTTTCTCGCCAAAGTATATAATCCAGAACCTGGACGGGGAACAGCTGTATAAAATTGTGCGTAAGTAGGATTTATTTTCTTTAAAAAAAACATTGTTCTCCGCATAGATTGTTTAGTTTCTCCCGGCAAACCAAACATGCAGTTGGCAATAGATGGGATACCCACACGATGTATTAACGAAAAAGCATGTTCTATCTGCTTTAAAGTAATATTTTTATGAGCTAAATCTAAAATATTCTGATTCCCTGATTCGACACCAAAAGCTACGATTAAACATCCCGCCAGCTTCATTTTAGTTAAAAGCTCAATATCAATAGTGTCAACCCGGCTATTACAAGCCCAATTAACATTAAGTTTAAGCTTTATCATTTCATCTAAAAGGTCGATTAAAAACTTTCTATCCTGCGTACAATTCTCTGTCCAAAAGAAAAAATAATTGATCTTAAATTGCTTTTTGTAAAATTTAAGTTCTTTAATTACCCTTTTTACTGAATGCCTTCTATTTTTGCATCCGTAGTAAGCTTGAGCATAACAAAACAGGCATTTATCAACACATCCGCGCCCCGGGACAAGCATTAAATAAGGCTTCCCTAAAAGAGGTAAACGATATTTCTTTGTATCAATTAAATGCCATGCCGGAAGGGGCAGCTCATCTAGATCCGCGATAAATTCACGTTCCTTATTCTTAATAAATTTACCCTGATATCTCCAGCTTAATCCATCAATATTTTCTAAATCGCATTCCGCTTTATTATCTAAAGCTTGTGCTAAGTCCCTGATAGTGTATTCAGGCTCTCCTCTTACAATAAAATCTATATAGTTATGTTTCTTTAAAATATCCTGAGAAAAAACAGTTCCATGAATTCCAAAAAGTATAATTTTTACCTTTGGTAAAAGCTGTTTTATTTTAAAACAAGCCGCTAAATCATTATTAACCGTTGGAGTTGTACAGCTTACAATCACTGCCTCTGGAGAAAAATCTTCTATAAATATAGCAAATTTGGCTTTTTTGAAATTCATCGCCGGGTGATCATAGACCTTAACGCTATTACCTGCCTGTTCTAATACCGCAGCAATAGATACCAATGAATATGGCGGCCAAACCGTATTCCAGATCTTTTTAGGCTGGCTACAGCGCCCCTCTTTGATAAAAATTGGGCCTTTTGGTCCAGGAAGATTAGATACTAATATCTTTATTCCCATTTACATCCTAAAATGTTTTTTATATTTATAACTATACGTGTCCAAATCAGCACATCCTAGAATATGTAATCTCCTTCATAATTAGAAGTTATGGCAGTTTAGCGCTATTTGAACCATGAAATCGCAATTTGTACAGCTATGATTTATAACATATTTAAAATTAAAAGTTAGAATACTTTAAGCAATATAATAATATAAGCATTTTAAAAAGTAAAGGCTTTTAGCCTATCTCCTACTCCTAGATAGAAAACATTTTTCTTTTGCTTATCAACCAGATGGGGGAAATTGTATT
>JAGLQQ010000096.1 GCA_023136735.1 Candidatus Omnitrophota bacterium
TTAATAAGTCGATTTACATGGATGTATAAAAATCGGCTGATTACCTCGCAGCCCGCCTAAGGCGGACGAGCATGCCTGTCCGCCAATCTTTATGGCGGGAGTAAATACAATTTCACCCTTTAAGTGTTTATACTTCTGCCTCTAAATGATTGCTATTGCTGCCTATTGTCTCCCTTCTATAATTCTATTTAGGAGTTAGCGGCCTATATTAAAAATTATTTCACAATATTACTGCCAGATCACTCTTAAATAAAATTTTTTCTAAAATTCTTTATGCTACATTGATGGCATATTGCCGGTACATCCGAATTCTTCGCTATTTTTTCACGAAACTTAACATATCGCCTATTATTCCATATTGAAGACATACTTTGCTCAGCTATATTGCCAAAACCAAATTCACCCTCCATATCAAAACAGCAAGGCGCTACCTTTCCATCCCATAAAATTACTGTAGACAGCCAAGGCCGCCAGCAAGTCATCTTTTGCCGCTTGTTTTTATAAACATCCCGAACATATTTTTTGTTTTTCGCCAGAGCGTCATATCTGGGATTCACACCATAAAAATCCACCCGGACCTTTTTCATAATCCCCTGATCAACAGCTAGTTCTTTTACTAGTTTTTTAAATATATCAATATCCCCTTCAGTAGACTTCATCAGCAAAAACTGCAATTTAATTAAGGGCCTTGGACTAGAACCACGTTCTTTTACTATTAATCGCACATTATCAATCACTCTATCATAATGCGGGCTATTTTTATATTCTGAATAGGTTTGAGCCGTTGCGCAATCAAGAGAAATTATCAGCTCATCTATGCCTGAATTTAATATATTTTTTATATGCTTTCGACCACTAAAGTTAGCATTGGTGCTCAACCTTATAAAAACTCCTTTCTGTTTAGCGTAACTTATCATATTATAAATATCCGGATTGAGTAATGGCTCACCCATATTATAAAGCGCCAAGTAAATCAAACTATTTTCTACTTGCCTTAAAATATTCTTAAAGGCATTAAACGTCATTTCCCCTTTAGGCCTCTTTAATTTTCCCAGGCCAGTCAGGCATAAACGGCAACGCAGATCACATTTATTAGTTGGCTCTATTTGAAACACACAAGGCAGCCCCTTAACTTCAGAGCGTTTTAATAAGTATGAACCTATTATTAAAAATAAATTAGAAATTCTTCCCTTACGGCATACGGCCTTAAGCAAAAAAATATATTTCATAAATATAATTTTAAATTTTTTCATATTTTCTCTAATATCATTTATAAAAAACAACAATTCCAAAAAAACTCTAGATCTTAATATTTAAAAAGGTACATAGTGGCAAAGCTCTATTCCCTCTTGCGTAAAACAATATTTTTTCTTGAGCTTATATGAAAGCTCAATATTTTTTTTGAAAAATAAAGCTTTTCCCCTGTTTACACAGATAAGCCAAATATCATTTTCCCTATTTTTCAGCCTTGCTAGCTTCTTTACCATTAAAGTTTTATTTTCATTAAGACCTATGCCTGTAATCCAATTTGAGCCATCAATAAATTCAGAGTACCATTTCCCGGAAATATTTTTGCCATATCTATCTATTCCTTTTAAGGGTACCGCGTCCTCATACTTATAATAGAACCAAAATGGTACTATTTGGTCTAAAGGGTAAAAAGCGATACTATCGCCCCGCGTAATATTCCCCTTTAGACAATTCGCGATTTCTTTCCAGCTATCGTTCAAACTCGCGTTATATTGTATATTTAAAGAAAGAATAGATAGAAAACCTATAGCCGCTAAAGCCGCTAGCTGATAAATTCGCTTGGGCAGACAAACTAGGCCTCTGGCCGCCAGGATATAAAACGCCGGCGCTGTGGCAAACAGATATCTCGTAAGATATATGGGGAAAAATAACAGCGAAAAAGCAAAACTCAGCGAAACAGTTAAGGCAACCCAAAGCAGCAGAAACAAAACACCCATCCGCGTTTTTAAATAGCTGGGGTCATTTCTTTTCCTAAAAAAAACACCTAAAAAGAAAAGAGGAATAAAAATTGCTGAAATAAGTCTAGGTAAAAACAGCTGTCCATAGTTTAATACACGCGTCAATCCTCCATGTCTTTGCATCGTGCCGCCAGAAGCAAAAACCTCAAAAGTTTCTAATAATAAATTATTTGAAGGTACAGGCATATACTTAAAATCCTGCAGATTCTGATTTAAACTATTTTTAAACAGAATACAGGTAATCAGAAAAAAGAAAGCGACAAGAAGAAATTGAGATAAAAAACACAATCTATGTTTTTTATTTATAGAATTTTTTTTAGCCTTACGGATAAAAGCAACTAAGCAGATACTTTGTGTCAGGATTATGAAAACCCCAAAAGGATGGGTAAAAATCAAACAAATATTTATAAGTAAATAACTAATAAAATCAGATGATTTATTTTTTTTAAGCCACTTCAGAAAAAAAATCATGGAAGCCAGGCCTAAAAACCCAAATAAAGTGTAGTTCCTCACCTGCTGAGAATAATTTATATGAAAGGCAGAGAAAGCCAGTATAAAAGCGCTTATTATTGCCACTTTTTGATTAAAAAGCATCCGGGCGAGTTTATAAATCAAAAAAACTGAAAGCATTCCAAAAATTAGCGATAAAAACCTTGTAGAGAATTCACGACAGCCAAAAGAAGCAGTCCAGGCTTTTAATAACAAGAAATAAACTGGTTTAACTATATATCGATGCGAAAAAAAATCATTAAGGCTGTTGGAAGCAAAGCTGACACTGCAAGCTTCGTCAAACCATAAGCTCATCGCACCTAAACGAAAAACTCTTAAAAAAAAACCAACCAGGATAATACCTAAAACACAAAGCTTTCCATTATTTTTATCTGATTTATTCATTTATTCCTTTATTTTAATTATTCTGCTGACCTAAGATCACTTCCAAGCTCTGAGAGCCGCAATTAATCAATAGGTCCAAGGCGGACATATATTCAAGGAACGGCTTCTGGACCTGTTGATAAGCGGGATGCCCATAGTTCTGGAATATAATTTTTATATTTCCCCTTTTAAACAATGTTTTATCCAAAAAATTTCGCGATGCCTTAGTGTCAAATAATTCATCAGCCCCCATTGCCTGACAAATTTTCAAAATCTTATTGCTCTTCCTCTCTTTGATATTTAAAGAAGAAGAACGCATACAGGGAGTCTTAATACCCAGTTTATCCCGAAGAAAAAGCGTAGAATAAATTGCCAATTCGCTTAAGTTTTTCCATTCGCAGCTAAGCAGCGACTCTAGCTCTTTATAATAATCATTAAAAAATTTAGCCTTAACATAATTTATTTTAATTATATTTAAATGCTTTTTCTTCCAATTCACAGTATTGTTTATAATAATATCTTTTATCATTATATTAGAATGATCCTTAGAAAAAACAGGCACGGTTATCCACTGCCATCCATCAGAAGAACGCAGGCGATTTCTATTCCTCCAATCTCGCCTTGTATACTGCACATCATCCAAAAAGACAAAAAAGTCGCACTTATACATTAACTCAAAAAATCCTAACCAAGGGAAATACCCCGGCTGCATTATTGCAATACGCTTGTTTTTCATGAAATATTTTTAACCCTATTAAATAATTCTACCTATTATTTAGGCTCATCCCTATAAGCGGCAAAAAATACTAGCCTTAATTTCATTTCTTATAACCATATCAAGGGTTAGACCAATTATAAATACAATTAATCAATAATACCTCAAATCAAAAATAGAATATAATTTTAACATATGAACATTGTTCTTGGCAAATCTATTTTCATATCTGACAATCACTTAGAGAAAATGGATCTAATAAATAATATTATTGAAATCAAATAACAAATAGTACACTTCCGTTGCTTCTCAATGTTTTTCAATAAATCCTCCCCGCAGCAAGCCGCGAGGAATTCAGCCTCGAGTAATTAAAACTAATAGTACTCTGGAAATTTTATTATTTTAAGGTGAACCGCTGTTAGTCACCCCTATTTTCATCCACAATATTAGATTGTTTCATAAGTTTTTTATTGACAGGGAGTAAAACAATCTTTTCAATAAACAACGCCGCCTCCATAAAGGTATCTTTACCTTCCCAACAATCATTTTTAGCCTCAGCCCAAAACTTTATTTTCGCCCTGCCTTTATGTAAATACCAAAACGGAGATGCACTAGGAGAGCGGTATTCCCAGCGGCCTTGACCCGGCTTAAGATATAACCGAGTCTCAGAAAAAGTATAATCTAAAAAACTGCTGCCTCTACTATCTATTATTTTAAAATATAGAAATGGACAATATTTCCTCCATCGATGATAAAGACTTACCATGAATTGATAATACCCGCTTCGCGGTATATCGATATAAACAGTTGCAATGTTTTGGGCTTTATCAGTTAATATAACGTCTCTTCCTTCTAGCTGAGCATGCGTCCACCCCCCCTGAGCATCTTTCAAATCAAAAGAATAAGGCATCTCCTGCGCTTTGGCATCAAAACTAACACTGATGATACAAATAATTATTAAAATTGATTTTTTAAACATAATTAGTTCTTTCGCGTTCAAGATGCAAAAGTGATCAGTGAATTTTTAAAAAATTTATGTATTTATAAATTATTTACATAATTCGGTAATTCCGGATAGGTATTTTTTCCCGGCATAAGCCATGACATTGCCAGATCATCAAGTCTTTCCCCTTTAATCTCTATGTGAGAACTGTGTATCTGCCCTATTCCCTGATTATAAGCCATCCGCAAGTGCTTTACATACCAGGGAACCCCTAAATCAGTATCCCGAGGTTGAGGCTGCCAATTTTTTGTAATAAGCCTGGTTGCCGTCGCATCTGTAGCAACAGGATCAAAACCCGCAATAACTACCGCGCCCCCGATTCTTGAAGCAATATCAACCGGCTTACCTCCAAATGAAAGCACTACTCCTTCACCCTCCATGCCATAAACTCCGCTAATAACCGTTAGTTTGGGTTTAATGCCCTTTACAATATCCAGGATTACCTGGTTTATTCCCGCTTCATGGAGTTTCATCCTCGGCTCTCCATATAATATCGAAGGCATTATGCCTACAAAATTTTTCATTCCAAATGTAACAGATATCGGTCGATGATGTGTCTTTAATACAGCGACCGATATTACCGTATCAGCTTCTGCTACCAGATTAGGTATCGCCAGCCATTGAATTTTAGTAGAAGATGGGACATAAATAAATGACTTTGTATATTTTCTTAAATCCACAAGTGATACTTTATCTCCAAATTTCTTATTTATTTTTTCAACAAGCTTTTTAACCTGAGCTCCATACTTGCTCTTTTCCCCGCCAAACTCAATTTTCAAAGGCCTTTCAAACCACTCACCAATTACAACCTGTTTAGCTCCTGCTTTTACACATTCATGAGCCACAGCAGCTACGACTTCAGGATGAGGTATTTCTCCAGATTGCACCGGATCATGCCCCATAAATCCTCCGGCAATATAATTAGGTTTGATGAAAACTTTAGCTCCAGGTTTAATTACTCTCTTCACTCCGCCCAGAAGCTCAAGCGCCTGCGAGGTTATTTGGGTAATATCATTGCCTTTGACTAAAGCCACTTCGCTTTTAGGCTGAAGAATCCCTGCTTGAGCACTAGAAGTTAAAGGCCACAGTCCTGCACAAGTTAAAGCTGAAGTAATGCCTATGCTTTTTTTAAGGAATTCCCTTCTGGTAATTTTCTTCACTTGTTTACTGTCCCCTTATAGCGCTTTTTAAGCAGCTGCGGATAATACTCTCTAACATCACTTAATGCCTTGAGCGCCGCGCGGTTTACGCAGATGATTATAAGCAACCGCGGCAGATCATAAAACAATATCGCAAGAATTATTCTCACTATAGACTTAAAGCTAAAATCCATATTTTTTATCAGTAAGTAATAGCGGTTTCTTAATGAAAGATACTGGCGAAAACCGGATTTATGATTAGAGCTTTCTCTATAATGATAGCATACAGCGCTCGGCACACACATAGCTTTCCATCCCCTGTTACGAGCCCGCCATGCTAAATCAAAATCCTCGACCAGAAAGAAAAACCGTTCATCAAAAACCTCATTTTCAAAAGATACTTCGGTGATTAATTTTTTTCTATAAAGCGCGGCAGCCGCACACGGGCCGAATATCTCTCTTGGTCTATTAAACTCCGGAGCATCAGGCTTTCCCTCAGAGATATTAAACAGACGCAAAAATATACCAAGTTGAAGTCCTAGTCCATCTATCGTAATTTTATCCATACGCATAAATTTCCCCTGCACCATCCCGACTTCAGAGTTCACCTTTAAAAAATCCAGTAATTCAAACAGATAGTTATACTCAAGAACTATATCGCTATTTAAAGTAAAAATATAGTCTCCCCCAGCCTTTCCTATAGCTTGATTGTTTGAAAAACAAAACCCCTTATTTTCATTGTTTTCAATAAGATGAATACGCTGTGGGAATTCTTTCACAATCTCAACTGTTTTATCGCTGGAACCGTTATCAACCACAAAAACCTCAAGATTCCTGATACTCTGGGCAAAAACTGAATCAAGGCATCTGCGTATAAAACTTTCCGCATTCCACGTAACTATAACTACACTTACTTTATCCATTTTATTATTTGAAACCTTATCTCCCTTATCAATCTCTTCGACGCCTTCGCTAAAAATCCAATAAGCCCATAACGCCTGAATATTAATCTTATCCATTCACCAAAACTATTATCTTTAATTTTCCGGCTCAGGAACACATGATCACGAGCAAGAAGTGCTTTGTTCTTAGTTTTCTCGATTTGCCGATGTGTATAATCAGGATAATCCAGTACAGCAATGCTTCCACCATCGAAATCACTCTCTTTTACATCCTCTCTTAATAGGCCTTTATCTAACACGTATTTATAGAAAGGTGTTCCCGGCTGGGGGGTACATATTGAAAGTTGTAAATTATCCAGCAAATTATCCGCTGAAAGCTCTTCAATCAGTTCTATTGTCTTTTCATCTTCATTAATATCGGAGCCTAAAGCACCGAAGATAAAGGTTCCGTATGTTTTTAATCCTATCTTTTTAGCTGTTTCAAGTGTACTGATAACTTTTCGCAAATCTATTGCTTTGCCCATTACCTTCATTACTTTTTCGCTCGCGCTTTCAATGCCGATACGAATTTTGTAATATCCGGCATTTTTCATCGCTATCATTACCTGTTCATCAAGAAATCTTACATCACACATTGCTTCAAATTTTAAATCACTTAGCCCATTTTCAATAATAGCGCCTGTAAGTTTAAGTATGAACTGTTTATCTCCGTTATGAACTTCTTCATCAAAGAAAACGCCCTCCATTAAAGAATATTTTTCCCTCAGGTACTTTATTTCATTTATAACATCAGCTACTTCACGCGGGCGCCAATTAGCCCTAGCATAATAAACATGACGTGCTACACAAAAGTTGCAATTTCCTGGGCAACCGCGTGATGCATACATTTGAATCTCACGAAATTCTGAGCTAGGTTCTCCCGGATGCCCATACTCCATGCGGTTTACATCAATATCTTCAGGCCAGGGCAGTTTTTTGACATCCAAAAGAGGCCTACGCGCATTAGGATAAAGACCTAAAATCTCGCTTCTTTTTTTCGATCGCACAATATCTAAAACAGTAAACTCATATTCACCAACGCAAACATAATCAATCCCCATATCCATAAGCTCTTGCGGAAAAGCGCTTGCATGAGGCCCCGCAAACACAAGCTTTGCACCTACAGCAGCTTTTACCTCTAGCGCTAGCTCAACATTCTCCTCTATCATCCTTGTTGCACTTTCAATAATCAGCAAATCAGGGTTTTCAGCTATAATATGTTTAGAATACGCCTTTTTATCCAGACGCATTAAGCAACCATCAATAAACTTCACATTATTTTTTGTTTCCTGCTTTAAAAGTGAAGACAAGTACGCCAACTCCCATGGATAATACGCGAACCAGTGAAATCTGCTTTTTACAGACTCAGACCAGCGGCTTGGCGAATGGATTATGTAATTTCCATGCTTATCCCTACCTATAGAATTAGCAATAGCAATCTTCATAATATTCTTATCTTTTCCACAAGTTCTCCAGCTACTTTTTTAAGAGAGAATTTATCTTCTATCGTTTTTCTGGAATTCTCTCCCAGAGTTTTCCTTATATTTCCATTTTCAATCAAGAACTTCATGCTTTTTACAAAGTCCTCTTTGGTATCAGCAAGGAGCCCGTTTACACCACTATCTATAATTTCCTTTGTTTCTCCTATGCAGGAAGCCACAACAGGCTTTGCCATCGCCATATATTCAAATAATCTAGTAGGACTTTTTGCCTTATTAAATTTTGTATCTTGAATAAGCGGCATAATCCCTATATCAATCTCTTGCAGGTACTCTGGGATATTTTCAGGATCTATCCATGGTTTAAGAGAAATATTACTATTACCACAATTGTTCACAAGATCATTAACAGTCTCATAGAATATTCCATCACCCCTGATTTCAAGTCTAGTTTTAGGATATGCCGCATTTACAGTTTTAAAACATTCAATAAGAAATCCAATGTTTTCCACATTATCTTTTCTATGAATAGTTCCGATCCAAGACAAAACAATGTCTTTATTCTTCTTTTCTTCAATAACTGGTTTAAAAAAATCAGTATCTACCGCAGTAGGCATATAAAGTACCTTATTATTATAACAGCAAAGATACTTAAAGAGAAATCTGCTTGCTCCAATACATAGATCACTGCGCCTTGCAATAAAACGCATCATAATCTCTGCCTTAGAGTTTGGTATTCGGTTAAAATAATAGCGTATGTTTTCTCTTGCCTCCCAGTCATCCAGATCAAATACAAGCTTATTCTTATTGAGCATCTTTAAAAGAAGCGGCGCAAAAGAGTGGTAATTAAATCTCTGTAAAATCAAAACCGCATCTTCCGATGAAAGCCTGAGGTATGCCCGCAAATTATATAAGCATTTCTGAGCCCAGGTCATATTCATTTCTTCTTTTCCACTTTTAGCTCCCAGGACATCCGCATAAGAGAAAATCTCTGTCTTAATACCTGCTTTTTCTAGGTGCTTAGCAAAGTTATGACATCGCACCCGCACCGCCGGCATTTTTGAATTTTCTCTGGTTATAAATATAACTTTCATTATTTACCCAACCCGGTTAACACCCAATACTCATCAAATCTTGCAGCTTTTGTAAATTCCCCCCAAACACTTTTATCCATTACACCCGAACAAATAAGATAACTCCCTTTATTTCGGCTTATTTCAGAAAGCTTAATGCTATCTTTTTCAAAGTAATTAAAATTTCCCTGAGGTAATCCACTCAACATAATTATTGAACTAAAGTAAAGACTTTTATCCTCACTTATATAGATTTTCACATTTCTATCTTGGACATTGTACTTTATCCAACTAGAGAGATTTCTGATCTTCTTAGGCAGATAAGGTCTTTCATACATGCTTAAAAACAGCAAACTGACACTTATCAAAGTAATGGCCATCATCGAAAATATCTTTCTGCTCAGGCCAAAAACATGTAATATGAAATCAAGGCCTAAAACCATAAACGGAATAAGCAAAGCAGAAAGCACAAGCATCCCCTGCTCTATGAGAGCTATCTCTTCTCTGAATATCCCTAGAGATAAAGTCAAAACAAGTGCTCCGATCAGGAAAAAGAACTCATAATATTTTCTGGTTTTCGCACTTTGATAGATACCGGCAAGTCCGAGCAAGAATAAAACCGGCAAAGGAAAAAAGAATAACTTTCTGGTTATCATGGAAACTGTACTCATAAAAGAAAATAAGTATTCATAAAACGATTTTGCATTAAAAAAATTATTGTAGAAAAGATTATGCTCTTTATATACATTGTTTGTAATGATAATCCAAAATAATGAGAATAAACCAGCAATAAGGAAAAACCATACCGCGTCCTTTAATCTTTTCCTGAGGCTTTTATTTTTTATTGAAATAATAAAAATAGGCAAGATCAGCACAAACAGCCAAGAAACATAAGTGCAGGCAGTAGCCAGAAAGACAAATACACCAGCTAAAATATTCCTTTGCTCCTGCAAACAATACATTGCACTTAACAGTAAGAATAGTCCCATAATATCAGGGGTTGTAATCACGCTGTTTATCACATGTACAGGGTAGAAACAAAGCAATAAAGCGGACAATACAGCAATCCTTTTAGTAAATATCTTACTTACCAGATAATAATATGGAGCAATAGACATGCTCCCCCAAAACACAGACAGCAGGCGCCCGCTAATAATCTGATCTCCCCCTATCTTTATAGCAGCAAAAAGTGAATACAGGAACGCCGGCAACTGCTGGTAATAAATGTTCTGAATAATGCCTGGATACTTAAAAATATGCAGTGATGTAATGATATTAAGCATTGGCTGAGGACCTTTAAAATTATCGCTTAAAGCCAAAAACCCAAAACGTGTTAAAAAAGCCCCTAGACACAAAAGAGCCGGCAGATACATATCCTTGTTCTTGAACAGCCTATAAAATACATCTGATTTATTTCTTGTCACTTTGACCTCGCAATGCTGCGGCAATTTCATGCATATGCATTACATTAAGCGGTGAATATATCGGCATATAAATATTTTCTTTCTGCATTTTTCTGCTCATGGGGCAATCGCAATAGTATTCTTTGAAATCCTCTTGATCCGCACAACAAATCACCTGCCCAGGACTAACATCAAAGCCCTGAGAGAATAAATCATCAACAAATTTGTTCCTGTTTTGCACTCTAATAACATAATTAAGATAAATATTTTTTTTATCAGCATTTTCCTTGAATATTTTAATCGTTGAGACATCTTTTAAATTCTCATTTAGGATCTTGGCATTATTTATTCTAGCATTATTCATAGCATCAATATTTGCCATTTGAGTGAGCCCCATAGCCGCTTGTGCAGAACTAAATTTAACATTATACTTTTTTAAATCACTGCTATTTATACTTTTTAGTTTAAATGTCGTTTCTCGAGTCTTAAAGTTTATCTTCTTTAACAGAAACAGCACAGGATAAACTAAAATCGAGAAAATTTTAGGTAGTGTAAAGAAAGATATTACCACCGCAGCGCATAATCTTCTCAAAATCTCAAAACTGCTGATATTATCCATTTCCTCTATCTTTTTTCTTAAAAACTGAGCAATTTGGCAATCATTTGTAACAATAATCCCTCCACCCAAAGTATTTAAATTTTTTAATGACCCAAAGCTAAAATAGGAAACTTTTCCAAAACTACCAGTTTTTTTAAGCTTATATTCCCCACCGAAAGCTTGCGCCGCATCTTCAACAACAACAAGATTATATTTTCTGCTTATTTTCAAGATTTCCGCTACATCACATGGACACCCATAGATATGAGTCATTAAAACAAACCTAGTTTTATTACTGATCTTATCCTCAATCAACTCCGCATCTATATTAGCATCTTTAAGATTAATATCTACAAAAACCGGCACTAATCCCAGGATAATAATTACATCAATAACCTCTCTGACCGTATAAGCAGGCACTATTATTTCATCACCCTCCCTTGCACCTAAGGCCTGCAGAGACAGGTAAAGAGCGGTTTTAGCACTTGCAGTAGAAATCGCATAATTACCCCCGATATATGCAGCAAATTTTCTTTCAAATTCATTTACTAAAGCAGCTTTTCCCTCTATATTTTTCCTCCAAATACTGAAGAAGGCATTAAGCATATTTAAACTAAACTGAACTCTCCCGCGGCAGATTTTATCTAACATTATTGACCTTTTCTACGTTATAGACAAAATATGGTTTTCCTGAATAAAGCAGGCTGAATTTAAAATTCTCTACCATAACAGGATTATCTCTTTTTTCTAATTCAAGAATATCTTGCAAATCCCCCTTTGGAGAATAAACCAAAACGTTTACTTTTGCAGCATCAAGCACTTTAAAAAATAATTCTTTGTCCGCTCTCCATTGTCCATCTTTAGGCACGAGGTATGGCATAGATACAAACTGCTTAGGATTTATACCGCTTAAAACCTTAATTGGCTCTCTATATTTTTCATCACCGCAGTGATCAAGTATTATATTATCCCCTTCTTTTATATTCTCGCACATATAAGCAGCCGCTTGTTTGGCAAACAAAGGCGCATAAAGCGGCGCTGCCAGGACTCTCTGCCCCAGAGATGGTATCATACTCGCGATAAGCAATAAAGTAACAATGCCGGAGACTTTCATGTTATGTTTTCCAAAACTTTCTATGGCTTTGCTAATACTAAAAACACTGTATGGAATAAGCAAGAGGCCAAGAGTAATGGCATAACGCTCCTGGACATATAATTTTTCTTCCATTGTTCTAAAAATAAAAACAAACAATAAGAAACAAAACAACAGGGACATAAACATTCTTTCTCTTCTAACCAAACTATATACTATCCCTCCGATACCAAAAATGAACACCCCGGCACCGAGATTATCTATTAAAGATTTCGGCCAGAACATGGCTTTCTTGAAAATACCCAGGGCCTCCCCCTGAGCGCGAATCCAGCCAAACTGCAAAGGCACAGTAAAATCATTGGTATTTATAAACTGCAGGGGATCTCCGCTATGTGTAAAATTTATAAACATCCATATAGCAGGAGCTATTAATGCCGCTGTTATAAACAGTGCGCAATGCTTCAAATCTTCTCTAAGCGAGAAAGAAAACAAAGGTATAAACAAAAGCCCTTCATAACGACATAAACATGCCGCTCCAAGACACAAAGCAGAACTCAGCAGGTATTTTGAGGATTTCTTCTTCGAAAATGACAAAAGCAGAAATAAGGATAAAAAAAGAAAGAAATGGAAACAAGTTTCTGAGGTGGCAATAACGCTATAAACAATATGCTCTGAATACAAGGCAGCAGCAAGAATTGAAAATACAGCGATCTGCTCATCAAACAAAAATTTAACGCAATAATAAAACGGCAAAAGAAGCAACGTCCCAAAAATCAGGCTTATTAACCGCGGCACAACAACCGGGTAATTAAATACCTTTATTCCCCCCATCAAAAACAGTAGATGGAGCGGCGGATGCACCGGAGAATACCATTTATCTCCTGGCAAATCATGGTTAAGAATCAATTGAGCCCTGATGATCCTTCCGTTAGAAACACCATGAAAATCATCACTCACCAGAAGCAATCCCAGCCTGATTGAAAACGCTAAAAGCAAGATCAATAAGATTAATCCTATTCGATTTGAAATTAATGGCTTTTTATTCTGCATTTTTCTTGACCTGATAAATTCGGCAAATGTTAACCTTAAAAATCTCTTCCCGCTTTTTTAGCCTCTGGTTGGAAACCATAACAATAAATTTCAATTTATCTCTTCCGTCAGGATTTAACATTTCAACATTATTGGAAAACGGCGTATAATCAATGAACTGCTCCGCTTTAAGCCCGCTATAAACCTTTAAAGGATCCTTTATGTTATCCTCTTTAGACTCAATATAAACCGTGTCCCGGCTGGTTGTATTGTTACGAAGGAATAAAGCGGCTTCTCTTACCCAAACAGGTGAGTGAGGAAGTATGATCAGCTGCAAATACGCACATCTAAAAACAACATATATCATAAAGGTTAAAAATACCTGCTTACACAGGCTTATCTTTACCTGTTTTAATGTATGGGTTAAAAGCATTGAAAAATACGGAACCAGAAGCATTCCCAGGCTCATTCCATAACGCGGCTGCATAGCCAATTCCTCAACAAAAGTTTTATAACTAAAATAAAACAAAGGGATAATAAGTAAAAATGTAATATTTCGATATTCTCTTTTGAAACCATATAAAATCAACGCGCACAACCCACCTATTAATACCGGCAATCCGAAGTAACTTTTGATCTGGATTATCCAGTAAAAAAGCTTTTGGAACATCCCGAAATCACAGCCTAAAACACGATTAAGAGCAAACCCTTCTTTAACAACCGCATCGCTTGCAAACAGAAATTGCATAAAATTACCGCTTATAAGATAGTTGCCCCACATCCAGACAACAGGCAAAACAGAGCAAACCGACAAGAAAAAAAACACTTTTCTGTAATTTTTCATCAGCAATAATGCGATTATTATTACAAACAACCCGCCCTCAAAACGGCAAACCGTCGCTATTCCGACAAACAACGCGGAAAAAAACAAATCGCTCAATCGCCCTGTTTTCTTTTCTCTCACATAAAAAAACAATCCGCTAAAAAGAAAAAAAAGGAACATTGTCTCGGCAGTTGATAACACGCTATATACGACATGCAATGGAAAAAACGCGACAATAAACGCACTACAAAGAGCCGTTTTATCGTCAAACGCTAATTTGACAAAGCCTAAATAGGGCAGCAATACTCCTACGCCGAACAATAAACTTAATAAGCAAGCAGCATTATAATGATTATTGCTGATCTTAAGGCATAAAGCCACCAAATAAAGATGCGCCGGACCATGCGCCGGAACTATCCAGGAACTCAGCTCATTAGGATGCTCCAGTAAACGCTGCGCCTCCATAATCTTTCCCGCGGCAATACCATGAAAGTTATCGGAATCGATAAAAGCGATTAAACGCATAAAAACAGCGCATCCTAAAATAATCCAGTAAATTATTATTTTTCTACATCGTTTATTAAACATCAGCACTTTTCCGGTTTTATTTTTTAATACTCATAACAAATAAACTGTACGCAAATATTTTATCCGTAAAATAATACTCTTTTTCTATGAAAAAATAACCTGAAAGCAGCTTCCTTAAGCTGTCTCTACCCCTTACATAGCGCCCTCTGTCAAAAAACCGTATTAGCCATCCAGCAAGATTAAATTTAGATTCAGGATACACCCCGTCCGCAAATATTATTTTTCCTCCTTTTTTCAATACCCTTTTGACTTCAGCTACCACATCCTTTAGCTCATCAGCAGACAAATGGTG
>JAGLQQ010000097.1 GCA_023136735.1 Candidatus Omnitrophota bacterium
GCATATCTAATCAAACTGATTGACTTTTTCTCAGTGGTTTTCTATAATATTCTCAATGCTTAGAGTTAAAAATTCCCTATATTCCATAATTTTTTTTCGTTTCGCGCTTGCTACGGTTATTCTGATAATCAATACTGCTCTTTTTGGATTAGCCCATACTCAGGTTTATTACCTAATATCAGCGATTTATGTTTTAACTATAATATATTCTCTCCTGGCTTTGGTTAAAATTTCCAATACTTTTTTTCTTACAGTACAAATGGTGCTGGATCTTATAATAGAAACGCTGCTTATTCACTATACAGGAGGGATAGATTCAGTTCTGAGTTTACTCCTGCCGCTTTCGACTATTGCTGCTGGGATTATAATCTCTCCCCGGGGCGCTGTTATGATTGCTTTGTTGGGCAGTGTTTTGTATTCAGGTATTGTAAGCGCTGAGTTTTGGGGGCTTTTATCTTTGCCTGGAACGCAGGCAGGCAGCTTTGCCCGTGAAGGGCCGTATGTTTTCTCGCTGTTATATTTCAGGGTAACAGTGTTTTGTGTTATCGGATTTTTAAGCGCGTATATTTCTGAGCAGTTAAGAAAAAAAGATAAAGTGCTTGTATCTCTTCAGCAGAAGCTTCGCCGTGAAGATAGGCTTTCTGCTATCGGAAAATTAGCGGCAAATACGGCGCATGAAATACGTAATCCCCTGGCTTCAATCTCAGGATGTGTGGAAGCATTAAATGAAAACCTTGTATTAGAAGGCAATAATGAAAAATTATTTAAGTTGATTATGAAAGAGACTATGCGCCTGAACGATATAATCAACGGACTTCTTGAATATGCGAAGCCAAGAAAGCTGGCACTTGAGGGAGTAAACATTTCAGATGTTTTGGATGAGGTGATATTCCTGATTAAAAATAGTAAGGATTTTAAAAAGGATGTCTTAATAAAACAAGAGGGGCTGAATGACGCCTTGAGTGTTGTTTGTGATCCGAAGCAAATGAAGCAGGTGTTTTTCAATCTGCTTATAAACGCGGTCGAGGCAGTGGGTGTTAATGGAAGCATAACTGTGAGTGAGAGGGTAGATGCTGATACCAGTGAGGTTGTGATAACTTTTAGTGATAATGGATATGGAATTTCCCAAGATCGAGTAGAGACGCTTTTTGAACCTTTTTCCAGTGGAAAGGATACAGGTGTAGGCTTGGGTCTTGCTATAGTGTTAAGTATAATAAAAGAGCATAAAGGAAATATTAAAGTTGAAAGCAAAAAAGGCAAGGGGGCAAAATTTTCTGTCTTTTTGCCCCTTAACCAAGAATTAGAATCAGGACACATTGAATAGCACTGATCTTTTTGTCTAAAATATGCTGCAAAAATCCTCGACATACCTCAATGGTATGCCCGCGGGTTGTGTAATAATTTTATTTCAAAAATCCTAGTACTCTTCATTTGCGGCTGATTCAAACTCTGGGTTAACAAAAAAGAATACAGGTGGGAATAATGAAGGCAAAGATACTTTTAGTTGATGACGAAAAAGACTTACTAGAGTGGCTAAGTGTTGTTTTGGAAAAAGAAGGCTATTCTGTTCGCTGTGCTGTAAGCGGGGAAGATGCTTTGAAAATTTTTAAAGCAGAGCCCTTTGAGATGGTTATTACTGATATAAGAATGTCACCTCTGAGCGGTATTGAATTACTCAGACAGATTAAAAATCATAATCCGGAAATTATTGTTTTAATGATTACAGCATATGCTTCGGTTGAGACAGCAATTAAAGCTCTTAGGTACGGTGCCTATGATTACCTGATTAAACCTTTTAAGCTTGATGACATAAAACTTATAATCAAAAAGGCATTTTCGCAAAAAAGAATTTTTACCGATGATAAGAATGTCCAGAAAAAGCTAAAAGAACGGTATCGTTTTGCTAACATAATTGGAAAAAGCGTTGGAATGCAGAAAATATTTGATTTAGTAGACAAAGTTGCTAAAACTAATACAACTGTGCTGATAAACGGAGAAAGCGGAACAGGAAAAGAGTTAATCGCCAAGGCAGTTCATTTTAACAGTTTAAAGGCTAATAAGCCGTTTGTTTCGATTGACTGCGGGGCATTGCCTGAAGATCTTCTTGAGAGTGAGTTGTTTGGCCATGTGAAAGGGTCTTTTACCGGAGCGATCCAAACTAAGCAGGGATTATTTGAGGTTGCCAGCGGAGGGACTTTATTTCTAGATGAAATAGGCGAGACATCCCAGGCAATGCAGGCAAAGCTTTTGAGAACGCTGCAGGAGCGGGAAATTAGACCGGTAGGAGCAACAAAACAGATTAAAGTTGATGTCAGAATCATTGCGGCGACCAATAGGAATTTAGAAGAAGAGGTTAAGAGGGAAAATTTCCGCAAAGATCTTTTTTATCGCATAAGTGTAATTAGCTTGTTTTTACCTCGTCTTTCAACTCGCAAAGAAGATATAGAGCTTCTGGTTAGTCATTTCTTGCGTAAATATCAGGTGCAGGGAAAGCCGTCAAAGATAGTTTCTAAAGAATGTATGGACTTGTTTCTGGAATATAATTGGCCTGGTAATGTTCGAGAACTTGAAAATGCAATAGAGAGTTCTGTAACTCTATCAGATAATGATAAGATAACACCAGATGACTTGCCGGAGCGAATAAAAAGAAGGGTACAGGCAGGTGAATCTGAGAGTGTTGACGAAGAATCCCTTAAAGGCAAGGTTGAGCAGTTTGAAAAAGAAATGATCGCAAAAACGATGAAGGAGGTTGGGGGGAATAAGAATATTGTTGCTAAAATTCTTAAGATGACCCGAAGAAATCTGGATTATAAGATCAAAAGATATGGACTTTAAAAAAAATAGCGTATAGC
>JAGLQQ010000098.1 GCA_023136735.1 Candidatus Omnitrophota bacterium
TTAATAAATATGTTTAAAATTAAAAGTAGGTTAAGAAATAGATCTAAGCACGCGTTCACTTTAGTTGAAATACTAATTGTGGTTGCTATTATTGCTATGCTTGCGGCATTAGCTATCCCTAATCTGTTGTATAGTCGGATGCTTTCCAATGAAGCTGTCGCGCAGGGTACATTGAAAACAATTGTAAGTTCATGTGAGTCTTTTCGCGCTACTGATATGCTTCGCAGCTTTCCACTAAATCTTGCTGTATTAACGACAGCTACACCGGCTTATTTCAGCAGCGCTGTAGATACTGTTACAACGGGTACCTCAAAGAATGGGTATTTTTATGAATATATTCAGATTGGCTTGCAGCAGTTTGTCTGCTCGGCGAGGCCTGCTACATACCGGTCAACCGGAATCAGGACCTTTGCTGTAAACGAAACAGGATTGCTTCGGGCAATTGATAATAACGGGGCCATCATAAATACAGTGGCATTGTATGAGGCAATGACTCCAATGCAGTAATAGAAGTGGAATTCTTTTGGAACTGCTAAAATGATATTAGAAAAAAAACCGATTACACCGATATGCTAATAGAAAACAATCTTTTTAATCTTTTAATAATCTGCCTGCCCCGTTAGATGTTTACTATCTAACAGGGTGAATAATCAAGGGGCATACTTAAATTCAGCCTTACAATTTGCAAATCATCAGGTTATAGAAAATTGTTCACATTAATTAAGAATGACCTTTTTAAATTGAGCTCTCTCGTATTGCTAAAGCTAGAATTATATTAAAAAAAATAAAAAAATACATAATTTTATTGACAAGCAGTTAAAAAAAGTGTTATTATACTTTTAAGATTTAAGCGTGTGTATTTATTAGGCTTAAGGAAAAGGAGTTTAGAAAATGACATGGAAGTGCTTTTCTAATCAAGTTGGCAAGAATTCTAATTTGCTCTACACTGGTAGTAATCTACAAAAATCTACACAACAGCACCATTCTGAAATATATCTAACGGCCTTTAGAAATACGATTCATTATTCTGTGCAAAAAAGAAAAAACTCTGATATGATTGTTTGGGGGGGGGGCTCTGAGATAAAAGAGCATAATATATGAATAAGCTGCTAATGATACTTCCCATTTTTGGTGTTTTGTTTTTAGGAATTTTTTGGGTGATTAATCCATTAATTGGTCCTAGTTTGTTAGTGATTACGTTTCCTTTTATGGTGCTGACACTGGCAGCAATTAGTGAGAGGAAACAGGCAAAAAAAAAATTAGGAGAGGTATTTATACTCTTTCAAGCAGAAAAAGATGAAATTAAAAAAGAGGTTCAGCGCAAAGAAAAATTGCATGAGGAGCAGAATCAATTGCTGCAGAACTTTAGTCGTGACCTTTCTACAGCACTGAATAAAGACCAGCTTTTAAGAGTTATAGTAACCGCGTTTTCTAAAGTGACTGGCTCTATTGCTGGAGATAGTCAGTGTTTTTTATTGAGCCATGATGCTGCTGTTCGGGAATTTAAGTATGAAGTTGGGGATAATTTTGATTCCAATACTTTGAAATCAACCAGTTTTAGTGCTGAAGATGATTTGATTAAGACAATAACAAAGACAAAAAAGATACAGACCTTTGTTAGTGATATTTTCGGTGGAGATTCTAATATTAGGTATTTTTTAAAGGAAGAACGGATTACATACCTTTCGCAGCTTGGATCATTAGCATTAGTGCCCTTAATATTGGAAAATGAAGTTTGGGGGATAGTGGTGATTTTTTGCCAAGAAGGGGCAGCAGCAAAAATCAAGAGCGAGGAATCATTTTATTTATTGCTGGTGGCTCAGGCTTCAATTGCATTGGGAAGTGCTATCCATCGCGGGCTTGCGTCTGTTGACAGATTGACTCAACTTTACAATAGGACTTTTTTGCAAAAACGTATGAATGAAGAAATTGAGTTTTGCAGCCGGCAATTGCTGCCCATGAGTATAATAATGATTGATATAGATAATTTTAAAGAAGTTAATGATAGTTACGGGCATTCAGAAGGAGATATGGTTCTTAAAAAAATTGCTCAGCTAATTAGTAATTGTGTGAGGTTAACTGATCTTTGCGCCAGGTATGGTGGTGAGGAGTTTGTTGTGGTCTTACCGGGTATCGCGGAAAACCCTGATGATAAGTTCTCCATTGCTGAGAGATTAAGAGCGTCGGTTGAAAACGCTGATTTTGTAATATTAGGGGAAAAGCACCTTAAGGTTACCATTAGTGTTGGAGTAACTGTACGAAAATACCCTGAAGACAAAGAGTCGGATATAGAAAAGCTCATTATTCGTGCGGACAAGTTGATGTATAAAGCTAAAAATGAAGGAAGAAATTGCGTGCGCTATGACGCGTAATAAATAGGGGAAAAATGTTCCAAAAACAAAAAAACGCCATAGGGCTTGAAATAGGTGATGGATTAGTAAAAGCAATGCATATTATTTCAAGCAATAAAGAGAATAAGCTTATTGGTTTTGAGATGGTGGAAGTAAATTTTAGAGATGGCCGTCAAGGGATTGTCAATGCTATGAAAGAAGTACTTGGCAGACTTGGTTTAAAGAAAAATGACAAAGTCAATATTTCAGTATCTGGAGAGTCTGTAATGGTTAGGGATATCCATTGGCCTCAGATGACAAATGAAGAGATAAGAAAGGCTTTAAAGTTTGAAGTTGAACGCCAGGTTCATTATAAAAATGATGAAATTGTGTTTGATTACTACTCTGTTATGGATAAGTCTATTGCGGAGACAAAAACCAGAGTTATTCTTGTCGCGGCTAAAAAGGATCTTATTGAAAATTATTCCAGCTTGATTCAGTCGTCAGGGTATAAGTGCGGATTTATAGAAGTAGATACCTTTAGCTTACTGAACGCCTTCTATATTAATGGACCTGAAGTTGCCCCTGAAAAAACGATAGCAATTATCAATATTGGTCTGGAGGTTACTAATATTGATATAATTAGAGGAAAAATAGTAGGACTGACCAAAGACGCGTTTGTTGCATGGAACAATCTTGTCGATGCTTTGCCTGAAGAAGTAGAGCTTGATTTTGATAATGTTACTGCTTTGAAGGGATTGATGGGCACTGATGATGTTTATGAGCTTGTTTTGTTTATTATGAACGCGCTTTCCAACCAGGTGCGCAGGACAATCGAGTTTTACGAAAGTCAGGGGCGCGATACTGTTGAAGAAATTTATCTTTGCGGAAAACTTGCGATGTATAAGAATATGGACAAGTATTTGCAGAATATTTTAGGATTAAAGGTAATTATTTGGAACCCCATTTCAAAAATAAGCTATAAGCCTAAGCTTTTTGAGGGTAAAAATATCAAGGAAAATTCCCTAATGCTTGCTTTGTGTAGTGGGCTAGCATGCAGAAGAGCTTTTGATATCGATCTTACTACATCTAAAAAAGCTGAACAAAGAAATGTGGTTTTGGGTTTCCTTATTGAATATAGAGCTCTATTTTATACCGCATTGGTTGTAGTATGCTTTCTTGTTGGTTTATGGGTAATTCTTTTAAGCCAAATTAAGGTAAAGGAAAATCGAAAACAAGAATTGCTGCTTGAAAATCAAAAGTTAAATGAAATCATCAAAGACATTGAAAGCTTGAATCAGGGAAGAATGCTTTTAGGTGAACACATGAGTGTTGCTAAAGCACTGCTTTCTCATAGATTGCTCTGGAGCCAAAAGCTCTATGAAATCAGCAAAAACATTTCAAGTGAGATGTGGCTGAAGGAAATAGATATAAAAGAGTTGAGCGGTGCTGCGGCGCGTGATAATACTGCTCATTTGGGAGTGCTAGCTGATGGTAGCGTTGCGCCAGAAGTTGCGGTAGAGGTGAGGACGCCGCTTGTTTTGATAATTAAAGGTATTGTGTATTCTGAATCAAGCAAAAATTTACTGGGTGAAATTAATCAGTTTGTTAGTAATTTAAACAATGATGAGGGATTTAAAAACGATTTCAATAAGATTGAACTTAAGCGCTCGTATCTAGATAAATTCGGAGAGACGCCGGTAATGAATTTTAGAATAGAATGTATTTTAAAAAGGTAATTTTATGAAGAAAAAGCTAACTCAAAAAGAGCAAATATTTATTGCGGGGATAATATTTATTGGGATAATAGTCGTGTTTTGTTTCATGTTTATTTTTAAGCCAATGCTGAAGATGATCATGGTTTATAGTAACGAAGAGGCAACTGTAAAAGCTCAATTGCAAAATGCGGCTAAGTTTACTGCCGATAGAGAAAGGCTCACCGCGGAGGCAAAGAATATTTCAACTAAAATAGATTTTTATGAAAAGAAACTGCCGAAGGGAACTGATATTCCGCAAGTGCTCGATGAATTGGTAAAGATAGGTGAAAAATCAAAAGTGACGTTTATTACTATTGAGCCGCAGGAAGTTGAAAGAATCCATGTAGGGCAGGGTGGGAAAAAGAGCTATTTAAAAATCCCAATAGAACTAAAGTTAACCTCAGGTTACCATGAAATTGCTTTATTTATTAACGGTGTGGAAAATTTTCCTCAGTTTATGATAGTAGATGATGTCAAAATAATGGGAAATATTAATAAAGGGAAGGTGCATGATTGCAGGTTGACTGTAAGTGCTTTTTCCTTAGAGGGTAAATAAATATGGGACGAAATGCTGCGAATAATTTATTTAATTTAACGCTAATTCTCTCTTTATGTTTGATAAGCTCAATGTTTGCATTAGTCGATTCGCGGGCTGAGGAATCTAGCGGGAATCAGAATGAATTTATATACTCACAAGATGAGCGTGTTGATCCGTTTATAGAATTGCTTAGTTCTAAAGGCTTGAAAAAGGAGATGGGTTCATCTTCAAGAGAAGAAATGTTAGTGCATCTTCTAAAAATAAAGGTAAGCGGGATCATGTGGGATGAAACAATGCCTATCGCAATGATAAATAAAAAAATGCGGAAAGAAGGCGACGTTGTTAAAAATTTAACGATAAAAAAAATCAATGTGAATAGTGTGATTTTAGAGTATTGCGACCAGACGCATGAAATAGTACTAATAAAAAAGAAGAAAATGGATGATCAAGGAGGGATTTAATGAAATTAATGCATAGATTCTCAAGGAAGAGAATGTTCCTGATGTTATTTATTTGCGCAATGATATCTATCGGCCTTATAATGCCGTCAACTCAGCTAAGTTTTGCAGTGGAAGCTGAAAAAGACAAAAACCTGGATGAGGAAGCGGCTGAAGCGGCGGCGAGCGAAAATTATGGGAAGAAATTGCTTTCAATCACCTTGAAGGAAACAGACCTTAGAGAAGTGCTTAATATACTGGCTTTTAAAGGCGGTGTAAACATAATCGCAGGTGATGATGTTGATTCCAAGGTGAATGTGCAGCTTAAAGATGTTCCTTGGGAACAGGCGCTTGATGTTATATTAAAAACTTACAATTACACTTATAAACGTGAAGATAAATTAATACGAGTAATGAGTCTGGCTAGGGCGCTTGAGGAGGAGAGCAAGCTGCCTCTAGAAACTAGAATTGTGCCTCTTAATTTTGCTAAAGTTGATGATCTTAAAGGATCATTAGGGAAGATATTGAGTAAACGCGGTACTATCGAGGTTGACAATCGTACAAATTCTTTGATTATCACTGATGTGCCGGAAACTGTGCAAAAAGTTGAGATCGCGGCAATGGAGCTAGACACTAAAACTCCTCAGGTTCTCATAGAAGCCATGATGGTTGATGTAAAAATTACTAATAATGAAGAATGGGGAACAATAATAAGTCAGCTTACAAACCCTAAATCTCACAATAATTCAAATATGTTGACGACCAGTATGGCGGGTTCACAGACGAATAATCTTTCGTTTACTGCGATGTCGGATAATTTTAATATTGCTGCTATTATTGATATTTGGGTCACTCAAAATAAGGCTGTTATTCTAGCAAGTCCTAAAGTTTTGACGCTTGATAACCAGGAAGCAACGATAGAAATTATAGAGAAGATTCCATATATTGAAACCGTAGATACTGGTGGAGGTGCTACGCAGAATATTAAATTTGAAGAAGCTGGGGTTAAACTGTCTGTAACTCCGCATATAACAAGCGGTAGATTTATTTCTATGAATGTGAAGCCTTCGCAGGCTTTTAGCTCAGGTACATTCCAAGACCGTCTTATCATTGACGAGAGAAAGGCAGAAACGAATTTATTGGTCAGAGATGGCCAGACTATTGTTATCGGAGGGTTACGTCAGACTAGTGAAACCTTTTCTTATGAAAAAGTACCTGTTTTAGGTGATATTCCATATCTTGGTATGCTTTTTAAGAAGAAAGTGAAAAAAAAAGTGGAAACAGAACTTGTGCTTTTTGTGACGCCCCATATTATTGTCCAATCAATGCTCTCAGACAGAGAGCTGGAGCTTTACGAGCAGTTGGATAAGTCTAGTGCGGCAATCACAGATGATAGAACTGAGATGCAGAGGCTGAAGGACTTTACGAAAGCGGTAAACCAAAAATTTAAAGCTAAAAAGATTGCTGAAGAAGAGGTACTAATCAGAGAGAGTGAGTCAAAACAGACTAAGTTTAGTAACAAAAAAGCAATTTTAGGGCAGAAAAAGCGAAAATCTTTGCTTGGTGGTAAGAAAAGCGGGGATTCTGTAGAAATGGATACACTTGAGATAGAAGCTATAAAATTCCGTGAGTCTTTAAGAGACATGAAAACCAATTAAAAGCAGTAATGCGCTTGATTGAAATTAAATATTGGAAGGACTTGACAATATGTGATTTAAGGGTATAATAAACACAACTGCTAATGGAACAAATATGTTAAGTGGGAATTGCTTCCCGCTTTTTTTGTGGAGAAAACAGGTGGATGTGCAAGAGAAACTTAGGCAAACATTAGAAGAGATCGCGGCAAGTCAAGGCTTATTTCTAGTTGAAGTTAAGTTTTTTAGACATGGCGGCACTCTACAGATTAAAGTTATTGTGGATAAGAATGGCGGAATTTTACTTATTGATTGCGCAAAGGTTAGCAAAGCATTAAGTAAATATATTGAAGAGGCACAGATATTAGATAGTAATTTTAGCATTGAGGTTTCTTCGCCTGGAATTGATAGAAAATTTGTAACAATTGATGATTTTATAAGATGTATTGGTAAAAAAATTAAGGTTGCTTGTAATCAACCAATTAATGGAGAAACTGAGTTTTGCGGCACAATCACTGATGCTGTTGGTGTTCAGATACAACTTTTATTAGACAGTGATCAGGAATTAACATTAAACTTGAATAATATCGAAAAAGCTAAATTGGAAATTGGGTGGAAGAAATGAGTAATGAGTTACTATTAGTTTTAGATTATATTGAACGCGAGAAGGGCATTGAAAAGAGCATAATTATTTCAGCAATAGAATCAGCTCTACTCTCAGCAGCGCGTAAGCGTTTTGGAGAGGATAAGGATCTTATTGTTAATATTGATGAAAAAACCGGCCAAATCCAAGTAATGCGTGATAATCAAGAAATTAATTCAGGTGACTTCGGGCGCATTGCAGCTCAAACAGCTAGACAGATAATTACGCAAAAGCTTCGAGAGGCTGAAAGAGAAGTAGTATATAATGATTTTCAGGCAAAGATAGGGGATATTACCAACGGTATAGTGCACCGCTTTGAAAAGGGCAATATTATTGTTGATCTGGGTAAGACAGAAGGTGTTTTATCTTATAAAGAGATATTGCCTAATGAGGAGTTTAAGCAGGGACATAGAGTAAGAGCTTTAATTCTAGCGGTAAAAAAAACCAACAAAGGACCTCAGATTATTCTTTCCAGGACTAATGCAGGATTTGTAAAGCGTTTATTTGAGCTTGAAGTCCCGGAAATTTACGAGGGTATTGTGGATATAATAGCGATCTCTCGTATGGCGGGTGAACGTACAAAGGTCGCGGTAAGTTCTAAGGATGAAAAGATCGACTGTGTTGGAGCTTGTGTCGGTGTAAGAGGATCGAGGATTAAGAATATTGTTTTTGAACTTCATGGCGAAAAAGTTGATATAGTTAGATGGCATGAGGAAATAAAACAATATGTCAAAGCGGCAATAAGTCCCGCGAAAGTAACGAAAATTGAACTTAATCTCGAAGATCATAAAATGGATGTTGAGGTTGATGATGATCAGCTTTCTCTGGCAATAGGTAAAAAGGGGCAGAATGTTAGATTGGCTTCAAAACTAATAGGTTGGTCGATCAATATAATGAGCGCTTCCCAGGTCAACAAGGAAACTGATAAGGAAGAAATTATTATCAAGGAGTCTGTTCTGGGTACTATCACTGGAATAGGTAAGAAGACGCTAGAGGCGCTTATTGAGGCTGGTTTTGATGATTTGAAAGTATTGTCTAATGCCCAGGTTAGTGATTTGACTGCGGTTCGGGGTGTTGGGAAAAAACGTGCTGAGCAGATTCTTGAAGAAATTAAAAAACTTGAAAAATAAGGTTCTTTCTTGTTTAAATTGAACAAAACAACTTGATTACACCGATTAAAAGTTCGATTACAGTGATCTAATAATAGAAATTAGCCGTTGTAATCTCTTAATAATTCGTGTAATCATAGGCATTTTTAATTTGTTATAATAACTTACAAATCATTAAGTTATATAAAACTATGCAAACTAATTAAGAATGATCCAAAAATAAGGGGTTTTATGAGCATTAGAGTTTATGAATTAGCAAAAGAGCTGGGTTGCTCCAGTAAGGAGATGGTCCAAAAGCTCAATGATCTGCATGTTAATGTCAAGGGGCATATGAGTGCTATTGGCGAAGAGACTGCGGAAATAGTGCGTCATGAACTTTTGGGCAAAAAGGAACCTGAAAAGAAAAAGCAAAAATCTAAAAAAAAGGCAGAAGAGAAAAACGAAGCGCGATTAAAACCGCTAAATCTGAAAGTTCCCGTAAGAGTAAAAGATTTTGCTCAGAAAATAAATAAAAGTGTTCCTGAAGTAATTAAAAAATTAATTACTTTGAAGGTCATGGCCGCAGTTAACCAAACTATTGATGAAGAAACCACTAGGCTGTTAGCTCAAACATTCGGGTTTGCTCTTGAAAAGGAACTTACAAAAGAAGAGACTTTGCTTATTAAGCATAAACCCTCTAGTGATACTAAGGGGATGTTAACAAGATCTCCGGTAGTAACACTGATGGGACATGTTGATCACGGGAAAACATCATTGCTTGATGTTCTCAGAGAATCAAATATAACTGGTAAAGAAGCGGGCGGGATTACTCAGCATATAGGTGCTTATGAGGTAAAACTGCCTAAAGGCAATGTGACTTTCCTGGATACTCCTGGACATCAGGCTTTTACAGCTATGCGTTCAAGAGGGGCGACAATCACGGATATTGTTATTATTGTTGTCGCGGCTGATGACGGATTAATGCCTCAGACAAATGAGGCGATTAATCATGCAAAGGCGGCGGGGGTGCCTATGATTGTGGCAATAAACAAAATGGATTTGCCGGGTGCTGATATTGATAAAGTAAAAAGACAGCTTGCTGATGTTGGGCTTACCAGTGAGGATTGGGGAGGCAGTACGATTACTGTAGAGGTCTCGGCGAAGAAAAAAACTGGAATTAAAAAACTTTTGGAGATGATATTACTTGAAGCTGAGATGCTAGAGCTTAAAGCTGATCCGAACTGGTTGGCAAAAGGTGTTATTATTGAAAGTAAACTCTCACGTGGCAGCGGTCCTACAGCTACAATGCTTGTGCAGAGTGGAACATTACAGCTAGGTGATATTTTCGTCTGCGGTTTGACGCACGGAAAAATAAAGTCACTTGTTAATGATCAAGGCGTGAGACTAGAAAAAGCAGGGCCTTCAATGCCTGTTGAAATATCTGGAATATCTGATGTGCCTATGGCTGGTGATGAATTCTATGTTGTTGAAGATGAAAAAAAGGCAAGAGACCTTTCTGTGGGGAAGAATGAAAGTTTGAGACAAGAAAAACTTATGCCGGCACAGAGGTTTATCTTAGAGGACCTTTTCGATAGGGCACTTGAGGGAAAAACTCAAGAGCTTAAAATTATTATTAAATCAGATGTACAAGGATCTCTTGAGGCTTTATCTACTTCTCTGGAAGAATTAGGAACAAAGGATATTAGTGTTAATGTGATCCATTCTCAGGTGGGAGGAATCAGCGAATCAGATGTAATGCTGGCCATTGCAAGTGATGCGGTAATCATAGGTTTTCATGTTGGGATTGATAATAAAGCCAAAGAAATTGCTAAGAAAAAGGGTGTGGATATTAGGCTCTATCGTATAATTTATGAAGTGATAAATGATGTGCGTTTAAGCATGGAAGGCCTTTTAGAGCCGACGATCAGGGAAACCTTTCTGGCTAGAGCTAAGGTACTTGAGGTTTTTAAAATCGGCAAATTGGGGAAAATATGCGGATGCATGATTGTTAAAGGGAAATTTGTACGCAATGCGGAACTTGTCCGCCTTTATCGTAATGATGAATGCTTGTATGAAGGCAAACTGGAATCATTGAAGAGATATAAAGATGATGTAAAAGAAGTGGGAGAAGGGCTTGAATGCGGTATTGGGCTGAATAAGTTTGATTCCATGGCGAGTGATGATATTATTGAGTGTTTTAAAGTAGAAAAAATTGTAAGAAAACTATAAAAATGAAAAAAACAATTTTAAGCGGCATGCGCCCTACAGGCAGACTTCATCTGGGCCATTTAGTCGGTGCCTTGAAAAACTGGAGTTTGCTGCAAAGTGATTATGAATGTTTTTTTATGGTAGCTGATTGGCATGCTCTGATGAGTGAGTATAAAGATCCGTCTAAACTGAAAGAACATTCAATAGGCAATGTAATAGACTGGATAAGTTTCGGCATAGACCCTGATAAGGCAACTATATTCATTCAATCGCAAATCCCCGAGCATCTTGAGCTTTATATGGCTTTATCCTGTTTAACTCCTCTTGGCTGGTTGGAACGCTGTCCTACTTATAAAGAGCAGCTCCGAGAACTTAAGACCAGACAATTGAATAACTATGCGTTCTTGGGTTATCCTGTATTGCAAGCCGCGGATATTTTGCTTTATAAGTCAGAGGTTGTACCTGTGGGAGAAGACCAGCTTCCTCATCTAGAACTTACACGCGAAATAGCCAAAAGATTTAATCATTTATACAAAAAAAATATATTTCCTGAACCTCAGGCAAAATTGACCAAAACTTCTCGTCTTCTTGGACTTGACGGGAGGAAGATGTCAAAAAGTTACGACAATTATATAGGCTTAAGCGACACGGCGGATGAGATAAGTAAAAAAGTTATGAGTATGTTTACTGATCCACAGAGGATTAAGAGAAATGATCCTGGCAGTCCCCAGGTATGCAATGTATACAGCTATTACAAGGTATTCGCGGATGACTCAGTTTGTGAAGTAGTAGAAAATGAATGCAGAATGGCGTTACGGGGCTGCACTGATTGTAAAAAAGAATTTACACGTATTCTTAATGATTATTTAAAGCCGATTCAGGAGAAGAGGAAAGAGCTTTTAAATGATAAGAGTACGATTGAAAATATCCTGGAAAAGGGCAGAGTGAAAGGGCAGAGTGTTGCTAGGACTACAATGAATGAAGTCAGGCAGATGATTGGGTTATGAGCTATAAAGTTAATTTAGAAATTTTTGAAGGTCCGCTTGATTTGCTGCTTTACCTTATAAGGAAAAGCCACCTTAATATCTATGATATTCCTATCGCAAAGGTGACCAAACAGTATTTGGAATATCTGGAATTTATGCAGTTGCTTGACCTTGGTATAGCAGGAGAATTCCTTGTCATGGCAGCAACTTTAATGCATATAAAATCTAAGATGTTGTTACCTCCTGATGAAACTGAACCTGAAGTCGAGGAAGAAGACCCGAGGGCAGAACTTGTTAAAAAACTTTTAGAGTATAAAAAATTTAAAGAAGCGGCTAGTTATTTAGAAGAATGTGAGACTGTACAGCGTAAAATATTTAAACGTATTAATCCAAGCGCTGATGTTGAACCTGAGGAAGAGATTTTTTTTGAGACAAGCCTGTTTGACTTGATCGGAGCTTTTTCCAAGGCATTGAAAGATGTTCCTCGTGATATTTTTAAGGAGATTATTGAAGATGAATTCACGGTTGAAGGTAAAATACATGATTTGCTTCATGTTTTAGTTAAAAATAGAAAACTCTCACTAAGCGGAATGTTTGAAAACGCTAAAAATAAAGTTGAAGCTGTGGTCACTTTTCTAGCTGTTTTAGAGCTAATCAGACAGAAAGAAATTGTGGCAGCTCAAAAGGGACTGTTTGGCGAAATTTTTGTATTTCTAAATGAGGAAAAAATTTTACCACCAATGCATGTTAGTACAATATAGACATTCTATAAGGAGAAAGTAACAGGATGTCTTGATTGGAGAGATTAAAAACCTGATCACAGCGATATACCCCGTTAGAGAAAGCAATCGTCGACGCAAACTGTTAGTTTAATTAGAAATAATAGGTTCTTTCTTGTCTGGGTTGGAACAAATCATATAACATATGGATATGTAAGGGGAAATATAAAAGCATCGAATACCATTTAAAAACTTGCTATATTTAGATTAATCAAGAACTTAATTACACAGATATAGCTGACGATACTTTAATCCGTGTAATCTGTGGATTTAGTCGCTCTAATCAGGTTCTTTCTCCCAAATTAAATAAGAAAGAACCAAATAATATTTATGGCGGGATAAAAGGACGAAGTTCTCTAACGGGATATACTAATATAAATTAATCTTTGTAATCTTTTAATAATCATTGTAATCAGGTATAATCCAGTTTATATAAAGAGGATTATAATAGGAGTGAAGTATGGCTGATCTTAATTTACAAAAGATAATTGAGGCATTAATGTTTGTGAGCGAGAAACCGCTTACTTATAAGCAAATTTTAGAAATTTGCTCGGGTACTGAATTGTCTGAGGTGAAAGCCGCGCTCAGTGAGTTAAAAGAGCTTTATAATAATATTAATAGAGGGATAAATATCCGTGATGTAGCCGGCGGATATCAGTTCGCGTCTAATCCTGATTGTGCCGAATATCTTAAAAAGCTTTATAAAACAAGGCGTGTATTTAGGCTTTCAGCCCCGGCTTTGGAAACACTGGCGATAATAGCGTATAAGCAGCCAGTAACCCGTTCTGAGATTGAGTTCATACGAGGGGTTAATGTTGATGGAGTTGTAAAAACTCTTGAAGACCGGGATTTGATAAAAATAAAAGGACGTAAAGAAGTTCCAGGTAAGCCATTACTTTACGGAACTACAGATATATTTTTGCATTATTTCGGTCTTAAGTCCTTGCAGGGGCTTCCGACTTTGAAGGAGTTTAAGGCTCAAAATATGGAATATTCACCTGATTCGCAAACTGTAGAAGAAGGGATTGATTCTAATGTTGAAATTGAAGCAGAGATAGAAGATTCTATTGAAAGTGAAAAGGTAATTACCCCGGATAGTGAAGAGGCTCTGTAAACCCCAAGAGTAGAAGAGGCCCAAGAAAACGGAGAAGAAGTCGATGGGAACAGTGAACATAAAGAAGCTGCGAAAAGCAATTGATGAATTAGATGAAAAAATTGTTTCTACTTTAAATAAACGCACTAAACTTGCGATTAAGATTGGTGAGATTAAAGACAGGTTTAAAAAAAGTGTGTACAGCCCCGAGCGTGAACAGCATATTTATAATAAATTAAAAAAGCTTAACAATGGCCCTCTTAATAATAAAACTTTATCAGCTGTTTACCGTGAAATAATGTCAGGGACTATAATGCTCCAAAGACCGATTAAAGTGGCTTATTTGGGGCCTGAAGCGACTTTTACCCATCTTGCTAGTCAGAAGAAGTTTGGAGCTCAGGTTGAGTATATTAGCATGCAGAGCATTACAGATGTTTTTAACGAGGTAGAGCGCGGCAGCAGCGATTTTGGAGTAGTCCCTGTTGAAAACTCAATTGAGGGAGCTATCAGTCATACGCTTGATATGTTTGTTGATTCGGATCTTAAGATTTGCTCAGAAATAAGTTTAGCGATTGAGCATAATCTGCTTGCTAAATGCAAAATAAGCGATATTAAAAAAGTGTACAGTAAATCCCAAGTATTTGGGCAGTGCCGCTTGTGGCTTGAATGTAATTTACCAGGCAGGCCTTTGATGGAGACAACAAGTACTACCAAGGCAGCTGAAATAGCTGCTAAAGAGAAAAATTCAGCTGCTATAGCCAGCTCACTGGCAGCGCAGATATATAAAGTAAAGATAAAAGCAAAATCTATTGAGGACTTTCCTCATAATGTTACACGATTTCTTGTGATCGGGAAGAAAGAGGCCGGCTATACAGGTAGAGATAAAACTTCAGTGCTTTTTTCAATAAAAGATAGGATGGGAGCACTGCATGATATGCTTACAACGTTTAAAAATGCAAAAATAAATCTTACAAAAATAGAATCCAGACCTTCCAAAAAAAAGGCCTGGGACTATTATTTCTTCGTTGACATGCAGGGGCATATTAAAGAACCTCGATTGAGAAAGGCATTGACTAATTTGGAAAAGAAATGCCATTTTCTTAAGATCGTGGGCTCTTATCCTCAAAGTGCTTAAAATATCTAAAATTTCTGGGGAATAATCATGAGCATTAAAAAGCTGGTTAAAAAGTCGATACTTTCAATAAAGCCCTATAAACCGGGTAAACCTATTGAAGATGTTAAACGTGAATTCGGATTGAAAAACGTATATAAAATGGCTTCAAATGAAAACGCTATAGGGCCATCGCCAAAAGCAATAGCGGCAATTAAAAAGGGCCTTTTAAACATTAATCGCTATCCAGATGGTAATAGTTTTTCTCTAAAAAAGGCGCTGGCAAAAAAATTCATGCTTCGCCCAGAAAACCTGATAATCGGTAATGGCTCAGATGAGATTATCGTTCTTGCATTGCGAACTTTTATTAATAAAGGGGATGAAGTGATTATTGCTCATCCTACTTTTCTGGTTTACAAAATTGCTTCGACTATTGTCGGAGCAAAAATAGTCAGCGTGCCTTTAAAAGCATTTCATTATGATCTTGATGCGATGAAGAAAAAGATAACTAAAAAGACTAAGATGATTTTCATTGCCAATCCAGACAACCCGACAGGTAGTTATGTGAACCGGACTGAAGTTGAGAAATTTCTAAAAGGGTTATCAAAAGATATAATTGTATTTTTTGATGAGGCTTATTTTGAATATATAACGGCTCGAGACTTTCCTAATTCAATGCGTTATGTTGGCAGGGGAAATGTTATTGTTAGCCGCAGTTTCTCGAAAGCATATGGTTTAGGCGGCTTACGTGTTGGCTGGGCAGCAGCAAGTAAAGAAATAATTGGATATCTTAATCAAGTGCGTGAGCCTTTTAATGTTAATATGCTTGCGCAAATTGCGGCAATTGCTGCTCTTGATGATAAAAAACATGTATTAAGATCACAAAAGCTTATAAAGGAGGGTAATAAGTTACTATGTGAAGAGTTTAAAAAAATGAAACTATTTTATGTCCCAAGTGTCAGCAATTTTGTTCTGGTTAATGTCGGCTATAAGGCACTTGAGATATATGAAAAACTAATGCGTAAGGGGATTATTGTTCGAGAAATGTCTGCATGGGGCTTAAAGAATTTTATAAGAGTAACCTTTGGCACAAATAAAGAAAATAGATTATTCCTAAAGTATTTAAAAAAAATATTAAAGATTAATAGGGAGAAAGAAAAATGATAATAGTTCTTAAGGCAAATGCGTCAAAAGAAGATAAACAAAGGATCATTGATAAAGTTCATTCCCTAGGGCTTCAAACTATGGTTTCTGCTGGGGTAGAACGATCAATAATTGGGGTTATTGGGGAGGAAGACAAAATAAGAGTTCAGCCTCTGGAGGCTTATCCTGGGGTAGAGCATGTTATCGAGGTTCTTTCTCCGTTTAAACTTGTATCCCGAGAATTTAAGCCGGAAAGTAGTAATATAAAAATTAAAGATGTAACTATCGGTGGTGAAAAGATTGTGATAATGGGGGGCCCCTGTGCTATAGAGAATTTGGAAACCTTACGTGAAATTGCCCTAAAGGTAAAAGAATCAGGCGCTACAGTATTGCGAGGCGGGGCTTTTAAACCGAGGACATCTCCTTACTCTTTTCAAGGCCTTGGAGTAGAGGGCTTGAAAATTATGAAGCAGGTTTGTGATGAGGTGGGGCTTTTAAGTGTAACTGAGGTTATAGATCCGCGCGATGTTGAATTAATGGCTGAGTATGTTGATATTATGCAGGTTGGTGCCAGAAATATGCAGAATTTTAATTTGCTTAAAGAGATTGGCAGGTCTAAAAGGCCTGTTTTATTAAAAAGAGGCATGATGGCGACAATAAAAGAATTTCTTATGAGCGCAGAGTATATTTTAAGTGAGGGCAATTTTAATGTTATACTTTGTGAACGCGGAATACGCACATTTGAAACATATACGCGAAATACATTTGATATAAATGCTGTTCCCGCGATCAAGATCCTTTCCCATTTGCCTATTGTTGTGGATCCTTCTCATGCTACAGGAAAATGGGGACTGGTCACTCCGATAAGCAGAGCGGCTATAGCCGCAGGAGCTGATGGATTGATTGTCGAAATGCATGTTCATCCTGAAGAAGCGTTATCTGACGGCACACAATCTTTAAATCCAGAAAATTTTGAAGCTATGATTAAGCAAGTAGGTGCTGTGGCTCAGGCTGTTGGAAGGACTATTTGAACATGAAGCTGAGATTTAAAAAAGCTGTTATTGTTGGTCCGGGACTAATAGGGGGATCAATAGGCCTATTTTTACTGAAAAGTAAAATTGCTTCTACCGTTATCGGCGTTGCCAGAAGTAAAGAGACACTGAAGAAAGCGTTAAAAAAAGGTGCAATAAGTGAATCTCAGTTAGATTTAGAGAAAGCGATAGTTGATGCTGATCTTGTAATAATCTGTACTCCAGTAAAGGCTTTTGAAAATATAATTCGAAAAATTAGGACTATTATTAAACCAGGTTCTATTGTTTTTGACGTGGGTAGTACTAAAAGCGAAATTGTGCAGCAGGGGCAAAAGTTGTTGCCTAAGGATGTATATTTTGTTGGTACTCATCCTATGGCTGGATCAGAGGATGCCGGTGTCCAAAACGCCTGCTTAGATTTTTTTAAAGGATCGATTTGCTTTATTACAAATACTAAAAAAACGCAAAAAGCGGCTATGTCAAAAGTGTGTGAGCTTTGGGAAAAACTCGGGGCAAAATGTGTGAAGATTAACCCAAGTGAACATGATAAGATAGTGGCTTCTATAAGCCATCTACCGCATCTTATCAGTGTCGCTCTTGTTAATAGTGTTACTGCTAAGAATATTAAGTTTGCGGCTGGGGGATTTAAGGATACAACTCGGATAGCTGCTGGAAGCGCTGAAATGTGGCATGATATAACGCTTAGTAATAGAAAAGCAATATTGGCTCAAATTGAGAATTTTGAAGCAGTTCTAAAGAAAATGAAAAAGTCAATTATAGCCAGGCAGGGAAAGCAAATAACTAGACAGCTGCAGCAGGCAAGAGAAAAAAGACTGAGTATAAAATAGAAAATTTCTTTAAATATTAAGTAAACTCCGTTAGAGAACTCTGTTCTCTGAGAGGTTGCTCTGACTGCGGCTTTAAATTACCTTTAACCTTACTATCGATTAAAGTCGGCGGCATTCTCCAACGGGATAAACAGGATAATTATGATTATTGCTATAGATGGACCGGCAGGAGCGGGCAAAAGTACGATATCAAAATTATTGGCTGAAAAATTGGGCTTTTTATATGTTGATACAGGTGCTATGTACAGGGCCCTGACGCTTAAGGTAATAAGGCTTAAAGCTGATTTTAAAGATATAGAAAAACTCATCGAGATATCAACAAGCACAGAGATAAGGCTCAAGAAAGGCGAAAGCCGCAGCACTATTGTTTTGCTTGATGGTGAAGATGTAACAATTCCCATAAGAAAGCCAGAGGTTACTAATGCTGTTTTTCGTGTCGCTGCAATTTACCCGATACGCAGCAGAATGGTAAAATTTCAAAGGGAATATGCTAACAATGACAGTATTGTGATGGAAGGCAGGGACATCGGAACTGTGGTTTTTCCCCAAGCGCGAAAAAAGTTTTACCTTGATGCAAAGACTTTGGTTCGCGCCAAAAGGCGGAAGCTTGAACTTGAGAAAAAGGGCATTGAGATAAATATTGAAGATATTGTTGAGCAAATTGAAGCCAGAGATATGAGAGATAAAACCAGGGATTGCGGGCCGCTTAAACAAGCAGAGGATGCAGTTTATATTGATACATCCCTGATGAACATACAGGAGGTTGTAAGTTGCCTGTTGAGCCATATAAAACATGAAAAATAAATATATTTTTTACAAATTCTGCCGTTTTCTGCTTTTTATAACATTTAAAACGTTTTTTTTCTTTAAATACAGCGGGGCGGAAAAACTTCCCAAAACAGGCGGTTGCATAATAGCATCTAATCATTTGAGTTATCTTGATCCGATTGTGCTTAGTATTGCCAGCCCCAGAGTATTAAGCTTTATGTCTAAGCAGGAATTGTTTAAAAACCCAGTTTTTTCAAAGCTGATAAGATCGCTTAATGCTTTCCCATTAGAAAGAGGAATCGCTGATCTTAAGTCAATACGTTTTGCCATAAATAAACTTAAAAATGAAGGGACCTTGATAATCTTTCCTGAAGGCACCCGCAGTATGAGCGGCCGGATAAATGAGGGGCAGGCAGGAGTGAGTATGTTGGCGGCAAAGTCAAAAATGCCGGTTGTACCCACTTTTATTAAGGGAACGGATATAGCCCTAAGTGCCGGATCTAAAAAGGTTAAATTTTTTGTTCCTTTGAGTGTTCATTTTAGCAAGCCTATGTATTTCAACTCGGACTTGCCCAGGGATAAGTTAAAAGAAGAGTATCAAAAGTTTTCAAATGATATTATTGAAGAAATACAAAATCTAAAAACTATAAATAGTGCTTGATATCAAAAGCATAATTTGTTATACTCTTGAAATAAAATTTGAACTCAGGCTAAATCAATAATACTGACAATTAAAGCTTGAGGGCTAAAACTCCAGATTCAAAATCTTTATCTGAGTTTGGAAAAAGGAAATCAAATAGAAAAAATTGATTTTCCATTATGGTCTATAAATCGATTAAATATAGGCCATACATATAATGAAAAGGAGGTAATAAATGCGATGTCACGAAAAAAGAGAAAATTTCCCAACCTGGAAGATCTAGAGCAAAATAAGGATAGTGTTTTTGCCAAGGAGCTCGAAAAGTTTTATGAGAAGGCGGTAGTAACACTAAAAGAAGGTGAAATAATTAGTGGTAAAATAGTTGGTATTACTGGCAAAGAGGTGCTTGTTGATATCGGCTACAAGTCTGAAGGTATCCTCACTATCGATGAATTCGATGATCCCGCCGATGTTGTAATTGATGCCCAAATCAATGTTCTTCTTGAAACAAAAGAAGATGAAAATGGTATGGTCATTGTTTCAAAGAGAAAAGCAGATAGAACTCTTGGATGGGAGAGAATCGTCAATAATTATAAAGAGGGCGATACTATTGAGGGTAAAGTACACCGTAAAGTAAAAGGCGGACTGATGGTAGATATAGGACTTGATGCTTTTTTGCCTGCTTCACAGCTTTCACTTCGTGGTGTGCATAACATCGATCAACATCTGGGCAAGACCTATGAATTCATGATTGTAAAGGTTAATAAGCCTAGAAAGAATATTGTATTATCAAGAAGAGAACTTCTGATGAAGGAAAGAGAAGAAAACAAGGAGCGCTTGCTTAAAGAGATTGCTAAAGGGCAGATAAGAAGCGGTCTTGTTAAGAATATTGCTGATTTTGGTGTGTTTATCGATCTTGGCGGTGTTGACGGTCTTCTGCATATTACTGATATGAGCTGGGGCCGAATTTCGCATCCTTCTGAATTAGTTGCTATTGGTGATACCATCGAAGTTCAAATTCTAGATATAGATACAGAGAGTAACAAGATTTCACTTGGTTTAAAACAGAAAACCGCAAGCCCCTGGACTGGCATTGATGCAAAGTATCCTGTTGGAGAGAAGATCAAAGGAAAGGTTGTTAATATTGTTCCTTACGGTGCGTTTATTGAGCTTGAAAAGGGTGTTGAGGGATTGATTCATATCTCTGAGTTCTCTTGGACAAGGCGAATATCTCATCCTTCAGAAATTCTGGCTATAGGTGATATTGTTGAGGCTGTAGTGCTTAATTTAGATATCGATAATCAGAAGATAGCTTTGGGTATCAAGCAGACTGAAAACGATCCATGGCAGGGAATTAGCGCAAAGTATACATCAGGCTCAAAGGTTAAGGGGCGTGTAAGAAACTTGACTGATTACGGCGCATTCATTGAACTAGAAGAGGGTATTGACGGATTGATCCATATCTCTGATATGTCCTGGACAAAGAAAATCAATAATCCAACTGATTTTCTTAAAAAAGGCCAGAAGCTAGAGGTTGTTATCCTGACAGTTGATGAGGTAAATCATAAGATATCGCTGGGCCTAAAGCAGCTCACTGAAAATCCTTGGCCTCAGTTTGCAGAACGTTATGCGATTAATACGGAAGTTGAAGGTCACATAACAAAAATCACTGCTTTTGGAATTTTTGTTGAGATTGAGAAAGAGTTGGAAGGGCTAGTGCATGTGACAGAAATAAACCTGGAGCCGACAATGAGTCTTGAGGATTCTTTCAAAGTAGGAGATAAAGTAAATACTAAGGTTATCAAAGTAGACAACGAACAAAGAAAGATTGGCCTTAGCATGAAGAAGGGCTGAAAAGCCAAAGAGTGAATACAAAGCGGGTGGTTTTAAAACCACCCGCTTTTTTATATTGCTATTCGCTGTTATTTTTTCTCTAAACCCTACTCCCTTAACCCTGTTTTTATTATTTTCTATCGAAAAACACATTCTTGCCTGTAGCAGATAAGGGAATGGCCAAGGCAGTTTTTACTTTTTTATCTTTAAAAAGATTAATATTTATAGCTGCAATTCCCCCAGAGTACATAATCCGGTTATCGATTCTGAAATCACTGGCAATGCTTACAGCGGAGCCGGTAGCAATGCCCAGATCAATTGAATTAAAAGCGCATATTCCTTTAGCCTTATTTAAAGCTGCGCAGTCCTTGTAGCCGCAGAAGCCGCAGTATGTAAGGCCCATAGAGCCGGTTTTTGTGCCGATGAGCAGAATT
>JAGLQQ010000099.1 GCA_023136735.1 Candidatus Omnitrophota bacterium
GATAGATTAAAAGATAAACCTAACGGGAAATATGTCTACATAACTGCCGTTACCCCTACTCCCTTAGGTGAAGGAAAAACATTAACTACTATCGGCTTATCACTAGGCTTGAACAAAATCGGCAAAAAAGCTATTGCATGTATTAGAGAACCATCGCTTGGTCCTGTTTTCGGCATCAAAGGAGGAGCAGCAGGAGGAGGTTATTCTCAGGTCCTGCCTATGGAAGATGTCAATCTGCATCTAACAGGAGACGTCTCTGCCATAGGCACAGCTCATAATCTCTGCGCTGCTTTTTTGGATAACCATATATTAAAGGAAAACAAATTAAGTATTGATCCGCATAGCATAACCTGGCCAAGGGTTGTTGATGTCAATGATCGATTCTTGCGCGAAGTAATAATCGGACTCGGCGGAAAGGAAAATGGTTTCCTAAGAGAAAGCAGTTTTGAAATTATAGAAGCCAGTGAAGTCATGGCCATAATGGCTCTAACAAACTCACTTAAAGACCTGCGCTCTCGTCTTGGCAAAATACTACTGGGCACAACCTATGACGGAAAACCAATCACTCCTGATGACATAAAAGTTGCCGGAGCAATGACCGTGCTTTTAAAAAACGCGCTCATGCCTAATATAGTTCAGACAACAGAGAAAACAGCCTGCTTCATCCATACCGGCCCGTTCGGAAATATCGCGCATGGAAACAGCTCAATACTAGCAGACTCCATGGCTCTAAAACTTGCCGACTATGTTGTCACGGAAAGCGGCTTTGGTGCAGATCTGGGCTCAGAAAAATTTCTCGATATTAAATGCCGCAACAGCGGACTAAAACCTGACTGCGCCGTTCTTGTCTGCTCAATGCGTGCTTTAAAAATGCATAGTGGAAAATTTAAAGTTGTCGCCGGAAAAACACTTGATAGCGGTCTTTTTGAAGAAAACCTAAATGCCATACAAGAAGGTTCCTGCAATTTAAAAAAACAAATCGAAAATATTCTTGTGTTCGGAGTTCCTGTAGTTGTCGCTATTAACCGCTTCAGTACTGACACAGACGCAGAGATTGAGCTTGTAAAAAAACTCGCGCTTGAATACGGCGCCAAAGAAGCTGTAGTTAGCATAGCTCATGCTAAAGGCGGTGAAGGCGCTATTGAACTTGCTGAGGCCGTAACCAGAGCAGCAGAACAGCCAAATAATTTTAAATTCTTATATTCCCTCGACGCATCAATAAAAGAAAAAATTGAAACCATCGCGACAAAAATTTATGGCGCGGCCGGTGTATCTTTTCACCCTATTGCTGAGAAAAAGATCCGCCAGTATACAGAGCTTGGCTTCGATAAGCTGCCGATATGTATGGCCAAGACGCATCTCTCTCTTTCACACGATCCTTTATTAAAAGGAACTCCAACTGACTTTATCCTACCCATAAGAGAAATACGTGTATCAGCAGGCGCAGGATTTATCTATCCGCTTTGCGGGAAAATGCGTACAATGCCGGGACTGCCGAGCAGCCCTGTGGGCATGAATGTGGATATTGATGAGGATGGAAACACAATTGGATTATTCTAATCCGACAGCGTATAGCGTTTAGGGATTAGGGTATAGAAAAACTGAAAATTTAAAAACTTAAAAACTTAGGGGCTATGCCTGCCCCCGGTGAAACATCCCCCAGCCATCATTTCCTTTTGGCGTCAAAAGGAAACGAACCAAAGGAAAACCGCCCCTGAGAAACCCCGTTTATTTTCATATATTTTAAGTTCACCTACTCCCCTGCTCTTCAGAAGAATTGCTCATTAATGTATTGTTTTGGTTTCTGCTCTCATTTACTCTACTCCGTTGTATAGTTATGAGAATAAGTTTATGAGAGGTATACTACCAAATACGTCGTAGTTAGTCAATCTGATTAAATCTAACTCTAACCTTATTTGTCCTCTTTTCCTACATTTGAGGCAGCCTGTCCCGCTATGGCGGGAGCATCGCCCCTTAAAAATTTTTAGATTTACAATGCGGACTTGATAATTGCACAAAAAAACAGTTAACGACTTGCGAGCAAAGGGGGATTTTTACAAAAAAGAGATTCGACTTGGATGGGCACTGAAACTACTACGCGATTAGATTGCCTGGCCAATAAGTAACAACTGCTCCTTAGGGATTTTAGATCCTCGAGAAAAATTCGAAACAGATCCGTCATCTAAACACGAGACCCTTAGCTTTTCCAATGTTTCTTTAATTCCACTTGTTTTAACTCCAGTAATCTTACCAGATTCTAATATTTTATCAATTTTATATAAAATTTTTCCAAGCTCATGCTTAAAGCCTTGCGCAAATATTTTAAAAGCTTCCTCGTCTCTCTTGGATTCTTCTCTGAATCCCACTTTCTCCGATCTTCTTTTTAAATAATCCGCTAATAAATCCCCTATTGCCTTAGCTTCATTTTCTCCAAATTCTGAAGTTGCATCCAAATATTTTAAAATATAATTAACCTCAATAATTCTTTTTAGTGATTTATTAGATCGGATACGGCCATCATCAAACACTTCTAAATGATTCTTATCAAAAACTAATTTAAAGCCATCTTCGGCTAGATAAACCGCTTTATCTAATATTAAGTCGTCCGAAGCGCTTATATCTATCGGGGTTTCATCTTCAGTAGTAAAAATCTCAAAAGCACTTCCCCACATCAGCGTATATCCACCCGCTGCCAAAGAATAGGTTAGACGATCTTCCAATAAAGCATCTTTTGCAACAAAAGTTATATCTGCTAATCTTACAGCCTTACCCCTTTCTCCTGATAAAAATATTTCTGATTCCGGAATTTTAAAATTTAAAAGAATTTTCGTGTCAGTAAATGAAGCTGAATCTAAAACAACCACCATGTCTATATCTGTAGGCAAAGAATCTTCAAATAACAAAGAAGCCTCAAAAGGATTATTCAAATAACTTCCCTTGAACATTATCCTTTTCACTGCGCTTTGATTAATAATCTTTCCAAATGGCAATTTTTTATTAAGTTTATTTAATGCATTATTACAAACAAAACGCAATAATGCTTCTTTATCTATAGTACTCAATCGCTGCAATATTTTTTCTCTTATTTCATTAGTGCTGCTATCCCAGATCCAATTCCTCCCGGTTTTGCCATTAATACCAATCGCTTTTAAGCGCTCTTCAGTCACCGGCTTATCTCTTTTTTCCAGATTAAGATATGGTGAAGCAATTGCTACCTTTTTTTTCTGTATACTCTCAGGAATACCTGTAGAATCATTCTTGAGTTGACTAAAAACAGCATCGATATTTTGTTTATTTATTTGCAGACTAGGAGCAAGACAATCACCGTTTGCTGCCCAAGATATCTCAAGCATCAAGAAAGTATAGACTAAAAGACTCGCAATAATTCTAATTTTTTTTCTATTTATTTTCATCTTTATCCTGCTTGGCTTTAAAAAAACTATAACAATTAAGAAAGTATACCATTATATATTATATTATGCTATGAAAAGACCCTGTTTGGGCATTAGGCAATACAAAGTTTGGTTTTGTAGATGTAACTTATTGTGAATAATTATGTTAGGTGGTTTATGGGTTTAGGGCAAAGAGGCAGGGATTTAGAAAAAGAATGGGTTATAGGATCAAGTCTTGCAATACAACATTATATTGCTCTCTATCCATTTATTTTTAATCTGTAATCTGCTTTATTTCCCTAAACGCTATCCGCTAAACC